>JAGRMU010000171.1 GCA_020441165.1 Sedimentitalea sp. | reverse complement strand
GGCGATCTGTCGCATTTCAACCGCAGCTTTCGCGAGATCCACGGGCTGTCGCCCCGCGGCTACTACGCTGCCTGCCTGCAGAAAACCGCCGTGCATTGAGATGACAGGACTTTTTTGGCGCATCCCGCAAAGTATCTGGCGCGGCCGGCCAAGACGATCGCTTGCGCGTCATGGTCAGGTTTTGACCTGGGACCGAAGGGAGGCGGCCGCGATGACAACGTCTGCAGATCGGCATACCGGTCACGCATCCTCTGCGCGGCGCGCCGAGAGCGCGCCCCCGGGTCCCCTATCCCCCGCACCGGGGCCTGCCACGCCTCCCCACCGCCGCACGTATCGTCAACTCACTTGAGAAGGTTGCCAATGAAACACCATTTCATCCTGTCGCTCTCGGTCCTGGCCGCCTCGGGCGGTCCGCTTCTTGCCCAGACGGCCGAGATCGAGCCCGAAACCCTGACCGTCGAGGAGCGCATCTCGGAGGGCAACCACATCTACGTGATGGACATGGGCATCTCCGGCCCCAGCGCGATCGCGGTGCTCAATGCCGATGATCTGTCGATGGAGGGCAACATGGGCTCGGGCACGTTCAGCCAGATGCTGATGAGCCCGGGCGCGGAGTCGCTCTTTACCGGCTCGGTCTACTTTAAACGCTTCACGCGCGGTCCCATCGAGGCGGTGATCGAGGAGTTCGATCCCACCACGCTGAGCGTCAAGCGCGAGATCGTCGTCTCCGACAAGATGGCCCAGACGCTGACCCAGCGCGGCGCGCTGAACCGGTCGGCGGACGGCAATTACCTGATCGTGCAGAACGCCACCCCGGCGACCTCGGTCAACATCGTCGATCTGGCCGCCGGCAAGGACCTGGTCGAGGTGCCGACGCCCGGCTGCTGGACGGCCTATCCGGCGCTCGAGGGCCTGGCCTTCACCACGATCTGCGGCGACGGCACCATCGTGAAATACACCGTGTCCGCCGACGGAACCGCCAGTGCGCCCGGACGGTCCGAGCCGATGTTCGACGCCGACACCTCCCCGATCTTCGGCAACGCGGTGCGCGCCGACGGTCTGCTGGTCTATGTCTCCTACGCCGGCAAGCTGCTGATGGTCGATGACAGCGGCGAGGTGCCGGTGCTCAGCCGGACCGTCGATTTCGCGGTCGACGACTGGGCGCCCGGCGGCTACAACCTGATGGCCTATCACGCGCCGTCCAAGACGCTGTTCGTGATGATGCATTCGGGCGTGTCGGACGGGTCGCACAAGGCCCCGGCCGAGGAGATCTGGGCGATCGACCTGGCCTCGGACAAGGTGGTGGGCCGCAGCCCGGCCAAGGGCGAATCCAACATCGCGGTCAGCGCCGGAGAGACCCCGCAACTGGTCGGCGTCGATCATCTGGGCGGCGTGCATGTCTACGACGTGACGCTGGGCGAGACCGTCAGCCTGACGCCAGGGCCGTCGCGCGAGGGCGTCGCCATTTTCGCGATGATGATCGCGACCGACTACTGAGATGATCGAACTGGCCTCACTCGCATCGGTGACGATCACCAGCTTCCTGGTGATCGTGCTGGCCCGGGCGGTCTGGCACAAGGCCGAGCGGTTCCTCGAGACCGTGGGCTTCGCGCAGGGTTACGGGCTGGTGCCCGACGCCCTGGCCGCGCCCATCGTGCGGGCGCTGATGCTGGCCGAGGTGGTCGCCATCCTGGCGCTGATGGTGCCGGCCTGGCGGGCGGCGGGCGGGGTCCTGGCGGCGGGGCTCTTCGTCGGCTATGGCGCGATCATGGCCGCCGCGCTGGCGCAGGGACGCGAGCGGATTGATTGCGGCTGCGGCGGCCTGCCGCAGATCGTCTCGGGCTTCACGCTGGGGCGCAACGCGGTGCTGGCCGGACTGGCCCTCGCCGTGGCTGCCCTTCCTACGGTGGCGCTGAGCCGCGCCGAGGTCGCCGTTGCCATCGCCGGGGCGCTGGTTCTGGCGGCGATCTTCGCCATCGTCGAGAGGCTCGCCTCGCATCTTCCCCATATCCGGCAGGGAGAGATCTGACATGACACTGCTGGTCTTCTCGAACCTGCTGCTCTGGGTGGTGGTGCTGATCCAGCTGGCGGTGATCTTCGCGCTGGCCCGGCAGATCGGCATCCTCTTCGAGCGCGTCTCGCCGGTCGGCGCGATGATCTCGGACGCGGGGCCGGCCATCGGCGACACCGTCGCGCCGCTGGAGCTGCCCAACCTGAACGGCCCCGGCCTGACCCTGGGGCGCGCGGCGGGCCGGTCGCAACTGGTCTTCTTCCTGTCGACCAGCTGTCCGATCTGCAAGGCGCTGCTGCCGGCGCTGAAATCCATCCGCGACGACGAAAGGGGCTGGCTCGACGTGATCCTGGCCTCGGACGGGCGCGAGCAGCTGCACCGCCGGCTGATCGCCACCGAGGGGCTCGAGGGCTTCGCCTACGTGCTCTCCTCGGAGCTGGGGATGAGCTTTCGCGTCTCGAAACTGCCCTTCGCCGTGCTGATCGACAAGCACGGCAAGGTCGTGACCAAGGGCCTGGTGAACAGCCGCGAACAGCTCGAAAGCCTGTTCACCGCCTCCGAAACCGGCATCCCCTCGTACCAGGCCGCCGTGGCCGGGATGACCTCATGAGTAACCGTGACACCACAGAAGGAACCCTTTCATGACCCGTTTCATCGACAGCTTCCTGAGGCGCCTTGACGGCGCCACCGAGGCGAACATCCGCTCCTCGGCCCGCCGCAACGGCCGGCGCTCGTTCCTGGCGAGGACCGGCCTGGCGCTGATGGGCGCCGCCGTGTCGGGGCCGATCCTGCCCTTCGACCGGCGCGCCTTCGCCTCCGAGGGGGGCGGCGCCGAGGATCCCTGCAGCTATTGGCGGCATTGTGCCATCGACGGGTTCCTCTGCGACCAGTCGGGCGGCTCGCTGACCACCTGCCCGCCGGGCAGCAGCGTCTCGGCGGTGTCCTGGGTCGGCACCTGTGCCAATCCGGACGACAACAAGAACTACCTGATCAGCTACAACGATTGCTGCGGCAAGCCCTTCGTTCCCAGCGCGGCCTTCTGCAACAACAACCAGGGCGAGCGACCGGGCTACCAGATGGGGCTCTACAACGATCTCAACTGGTGCACGGCCAATACCGACAAGGGCTATCACTGCACCGTCTCGGTGGTCGTCGGGCTGGCGGATTGATCGCTGTCGCCAGGCGCGCCGGCTGGCGGTCCGGAAAGCACCGCCCCGGTGCGGGCGCGTACCCTCAGCCGGTACGCGCCCGCACCGGGGCCGCCAAGCGAGTGAGGGCATGATGAAACGCAACCTGCTGGCCTCCACCCTTCTGGTCGCCTTGGCGGCGCAGGCCCAGGCGGGCAACACCGCCAGTTCGCCGCGCGCCAACTACCTGCTGCACTGTTCGGGCTGTCACGGGCAGGAGGGGCTCGGCACCGTCGAGGGCGGCATTCCCGGCTTTCCGGACTCGATCGAGCATATCGTCGGCACCGAGACCGGCCGCACCTATGTGATGCATGTGCCCGGCGTGGTGGCCAACAACATGACCGACGCCCAGATCGCCGATGTGATGAACTACATCCTCGACCGCTGGTCCGGGGGCGGTGCGCATTTCACCGCCGAGGAGGTCACCCGGCGCCGGGCGATCCCGGTCGGCGACGTGGTCGCCTATCGCCGCGAGGTGGTCGAGGAGTTGCGCCGTTCGGGCATCGAGATCGCAACCTATCCCTGGCCTTGAGCCCGCCGGGGCCGCGCCGGTGACCCGACCCGTTGCGGCCGGTCTGGCAGGCGCCATCGCCGCGGTCTTCGCCATCGGCTTTCTCGCCGAGCCGCTGCGCGGCGCCGGCTGGTTCTGGGAGACGGGCAATGCGCTGGGGTTCCTGGCGCTTGCGGGAATTCTCTTCCAGATGATCCCGATGCCGCGCGGCGGGCCGGTCCGGCGGCACGAGGTGCTGGGCTACTGGATCCTCGCCACCGCCCTGGCCCATGCCTTCTGGTTTCTCGCGGGTGACGGAACGGTGCGGTTCTACCTTCTTCCCGGCGCCCCGTTCTACATGTGGCTGGGTCTTGCGGCGCTTCTCCTCCTGGCGGTGCTGAGCGTGCTGGCGCGGATGCCCGACCGGAGGCGCGTGCACCAAAACTATCGCGGCTTCCGCAAAACCCACCGCTGGCTTGGCCAGGCGGTGGTCGTCACCGCCGCGCTGCATGTCGTCCTGAGCGGCTTCTACCTGCCCAGATGGTGGCAGGCGGCGCTGCTGGTGGCGCTGGCGGTGCTCTGCATGGCCGGCCGCCGCCTCTGGGCGCGGCTGCCGCCGCCGGGTGCGGCCTCCCCCGCCAGCTACCTGGCCGCCGGCGCGCTGGCCGGCGCGGCCTTCGTGCTGATCCGGAACCTCGCGCCGTGAAATGGCTGCTGGCCGCGCTGCTGCTCGCCGGGCTCGGGCTGGTCGCCCTGGGCCTGCCCTTCGGCGGGGTCCAGCCCGAGCGCGCGCCGCGCTTCGGCGGCGATCTCGCCGTCCTGCCGATGACCTTCGCGCACGAGTCGCATTTCGGCATGGCCTGCGCACGCTGCCATCACGAATTCGCCGAGCGCCTGGCCGGGCCCAGCTGCATGGCCTGCCATGTCACCGATCCCAAGGTCGCGCCGCTCCTCGAAGCGCAGTTCCACGAGCTTTGCCGGTCGTGCCACGTGGCCGAGCATGTGGCGGGCAATCCCTCCGGCCCCACGCGCCGCTGCATCGCCTGCCATCTCGACGATCACGCGTTCTGAACGGCCTCTGCGCGCGGCCGGCCCGGACCGGCGGGGGTCGTCGTCGCTGCAGGACGTCGGACCCGGCTGGACTTCTCGCGCAAGAGCGGTGCCCGACATCCCGCCGCGCCCGCTCTCAGCTTTTCTGCCAATCGGCGATGGATCGGCCCGTGTCGATCATCGGCTGCTGGTTCAGGCGGATGAAGCCCTCGGTCGGTCGGTCGAGATCGTGGATCAGCATGATCACCGCCGACAGCAGGAACGCCATCAGGACGGTCGAATATCCCAGCCGGGATCCTTCCAGCGCGGACACGTAGCCGGAGAAGCCCATGGCGCAACAGGCGACGAAATAGATCGTCAGGAACACCACCTCGGGGATATGCGCGCTCCCGGCGGCAAGCCGGGTCGTCTGCAGGTCGATCGTCGTGTTCAGCGCGTCGATGTAGAGCCCGGTCGGAACCATCGCCGAATCGCGCGCCGCGAGGTCCATCGCGTATCGCCACAGGGTTTCCTGGATCGCGTTGGACCGCTCGACCAGCACCTCGCGCTCGACATGAACCGGCCCCATCTCGGCGATCTTCTGCCGGATTTCGATATACTCGGCCAGAAGCGCGATGCTCTGCGCGGAATAGGGCGCCGGGATCATGCGCGCCCGCAGCGCGGCGGTCCCGATGGCGTTGGCCTCTTCCAGAAGCGAGATGCGGCGTGCCTCGTGCCGGCTGAGCGCCATGGCGAAGGTGAAGCCGACCAGCAGGGCGAGCATTCCCAGGATCGCCGAATGCAGCGTGGTGATGCTGGTTCCGCCGCCGGTCTTGCCGGACCTCGAAATCCACGCCCCGACCACTGCGCTGCCGATGAAAAGGCCGAGCGTGATCGCGAGAATCGCCCACATCGAGAGATCGATCACTTCCGGCATTGAACACTCGCAGTTCGGGGTGGCGGCGCGCGCCCGGCGGGCGCGATTCCGGCGCGGACGGCAGCGCCATCTGCAATCAATCCGCCGGTTTCGTCAATCCGGAACGACCGGGGGTCTGCCCTGCCCGATCCCGGCCCGATGCGCGGTTGGGCGGGGCGGCGCTCCGGGCGGGTCTGTCCAGCCAAACCGCGCCGGCCCTCCCGGCGCGACTTCCCTCTACCGCGCGGCGGCGCGCTTGACTAATCTCGCGCCATGATCCTGCGCGCGCTTCTGATCCTGCTTTTCCTCGCCGCCTGCGGACGGCCGCTGACCGACACCGAGCTGGCCTTTGCCCAGACCCTACAGGGCAGCCAGTTGCGGGCCGACCGGGTGCGGCTGGTCGATGGCGCACCGGTGGGCGAGATCACCTTTCACCGCAAGGCGCGCCCGCGCCTGGCCTGCCGCGAGCGCATCCTGCCGCCCCCGAAGGACGAGATCGTCACCTCCCGTCCCGCCGCCGTGACGCTGTTCAACACCGTCTACTTCTCGCGCGACTGGTATATCGAGAACTACGCGCCGGACTATCCGGACCGGGTCAATCTGGTCGAGGCGATGCTGCTGGCCCATGAGCTGACCCATGTCTGGCAGTGGCAGAACCGCAAGCGCACCGGATACAGCCCGCTGCGCGCCGCCGCCGAACATGGCAGCACCGACGATCCCTATCTCTTCGATCTCGACGGGGCGCAGGATTTCCTCGGCTACGGGTTCGAGCAGCAGGGCGCCATCGTCGAGGAATATGTCTGCTGCCGCGCGCTCGCCCCCGAGGCCGCGCGCACCAAGCGGCTGCACGCGATGCTGAGCGCGGCCTTCCCGGTCGCCGACCTGCCCGCTGCGCGCGAAAGCGACGTCTACCTGCCCTGGAAGGATGCCGAGCTGGCGGGGATTTGCGACTAGGGCGGGACGGGTCCCGTGGGAACCGCTTCGCGACTGCGCAGAGGATCGCGCCGGGGCCAAGGGCGGGCGCAATTGCGCCCGCGTCGCGGCGAAGGCGCGCAGTCCGAAGCGTGGGGCGGGTCGGGCGCGATCCGGGGCCGCGCCCCGATGAGACCTGCGGCGTGGTGAGTCCGACGCGGAGGATCCGCGGTCAGGGCGTCTGGATGCTCTCGAGATAGGCCAGCAATGCCGCCAGCGGGCGCGGCGTGGGGGTCAGGGTGCCATCCACCTCGACCGGGACCAGCTCACCCTCCAGCAGGCTGCCGAATTCCGGCATTACCTCGCGCGAGACCTTGCCGCGGCCATAACCGTCGATCTGCGAGAGCACCCGGGCGACCGGGAAGGTGCCGCCGTTGCGCGCCGCGATCCGGGTCAGGTCCGGCGCCGACTGGCCGCCGACCAGCGCGCCGCCCTCGGCCTTGTAGCCATGGCAGGCGGTGCAGTTCTGGACAAAGATCGCTTCGCCCTCGGAGGGGCCGGGCATCTCGTCGACGGCGCAGGCCGCCGCAAACCCGAGTGCGGCCAGGGAGAGGACGGCGGGCGCGCGCATCTCAGCTGCCCTGCAGCGACTGCAGATAGGCCAGCAGGTCGACGATCGGCGCGCTGGTCAGGATCGGCTGGCCGTTCGGCGCCTTGATCGCCACGTCCTCGCCCTCGAAGAAATGGCCGTAGACCGGCATCGGGCTGCCATGGCTGACCAGCGGGTCACGCCCGTCGATGCGCATCACCACCCGCTCGGTCGGGAACACCCCACCATTGCCGGCCTGCAGCGCGGTCAGATCCACCGGCTGAATGGTCAGAACCCCGGCCATCGGGCCCTTGCCGGTCGCGTCGAGCCCGTGGCAGGTGGCGCAATGCACCTTGTAGAGCTCCTCGCCGTTCTGCGCGTCCTGCGCCAGCGCAGGGACCGCGAGGCCGCCAAGCGCGGCCAAGAGGGTCCAGTGAACGATCCGCATCTGCTCTCTCCTCAAATCACTCGGCTTGTTCTTTTTCAATCATGGCATGTGTCCCCCGCGCCTTCAATGCAAACCGCAAGCCGCCGACGCGGAGCCTGCGATCGGCGAGGCCTTCGCGATCAGCCGATGAGCGCGCCGTTTTCCAGCCGCAGCACCCGGTCCATGCGGGCCGCGAGATCGAGGTTGTGCGTGGCGATCAGCGCCGCGAGCCCGGTGCTGGCCACCAGTTCCAGCAGGGTCGCGAAGACCCGCTCCGAGGTCTCGGGATCGAGGTTCCCGGTGGGCTCGTCGGCCAGCAGCAGCCGCGGCCGGTTGGCCAGCGCCCGGCAGACCGCGACCCGCTGCTGCTCGCCCCCCGACAGCGCGGCGGGGCGGTGTCCCGCGCGTCCGGCGATCCCGACGCGCTCCAGCAGGTCCAGCGCGCGAGCGTCGGCCTCGGCGCGCGCCACGCCATTGGCCAGCTGCGGCAGCAGGATGTTCTCGGCGGCGGTGAATTCGGGCAGAAGGTGGTGGAACTGGTAGACGAAGCCCACGTCGCGGCGCCGCACCTCGGTCCGGGCGCGGTCGCCCTGCCCGCTCATGTCGCGCCCGGCGATGGCAACCTGGCCGGCGTCGGGCGCATCCAGCAGCCCGGCGATGTGCAGCAGCGTCGACTTGCCCGCGCCGGAGGGCGCCACCAGCGCCACGGTTTGCCCCGGCTCGACCGCCAGGTCGACGCCGCGCAGCACCCGCACCTCGCCGGGGCGGCCCGCCAGATAGGTCTTGGTGACGCCGGCGAGGCGCAGCACCGGCTCACTCATAGCGCAGCGCCTCCACCGGGTTCAGCCGCGCGGCGCGCCGCGCCGGAAACAGCGTGACGAAGACCGAGAGGCCCAGCGACAGGGCGACGGCCGACAGAACGTCGCGCAGATGCAGCTCGGCCGGCAGGTTGTAGATGCCGCGGATCGCCGGATCCCAGACCCCGCCGCCCATCGCGTAGTTCACGAACGAGAAGATCGGGTCGATATAGAGCGCAAAGAGGCAGCCCAGGATGACCCCGATGGCGGTGCCGATCAGCCCGGTGAAGGCGCCGCAGATCAGGAAGACCCGCATCACCGAGCCCTCGCTCAGCCCGATGGTGCGCAGGATGCCGATGTCGCGGCCCTTGTTCTTGACCAGCATGATCAGCCCCGAGACGATGTTCATCGCGGCGATCAGCACGAGGATCGACAGGATCACGAACATCACGTTATCCTCGACCTCAAGCGCGCGCAGGAACCCGCCCGAGGCATCGAGCCAGGTCCAGACCTGCGCCCCCTCGCCCGCCGCCGCCATCAGCGCCGGCAGCATCGCGTCGATATTCTCGGGATCGGTGACCATCACCTCCAGCTCGTCGGCGACGCCCTCGCGGTTGAAATAGGACTGCGCCTCTGCGAAGGGCATGTAGATCCGCACCCGGTCGATGTCATAGCGCCCGAGGCTGAACACCAGCACCACCTCATAGGCATTGACCCGCGGGCTGGTGCCGAAGGCGGTCTTGACCCCCTCGGGCGAGATCAGCTTGACCCGGTCGCCGACCCCGACCCCCAGATCGCGCGCCAGCTCCGAGCCGATGGCGATCCCCTCGTCGAACCTCGCCGGATCGCCTATCGTGCCGCTGCCTTCGGCGATCCCCGGCAGCGCCGCGAGATCGGCGGCGGAAATGCCCAGCACCTCGGCCCCCGAATTGCGGTCGCGGTGGTTGACCATCACCTGACCGCGGACCAGGGGCGCGGCGCGGGTGACGCCGGGCACGGCGGCGACGGCGGTGGCGAGCGCGTCGTAATCGGCGATGCTGCGCTCGATCCGGCCCTGGTCGTCGACCCCCGCCACCTTGTAGATCGTCACATGGGCATTGGCCCCGAGGATGGTGCCGACGAATTCCGAGCGAAAGCCCGAGCGCACCGCCAGCGTCGCGATCAGCGCGAAGACCGCCAGGGCGATGCCGATCAGGCTGATCCAGGTCATCACGCTGACCCCCCCCTCGGCGCGGCGCGCGCGCAGGTAGCGCCAGGCGATCATCCACTCGAAGGCGGCGAAGGGGGCGGGGGTGCGGGCCATGGCCTCTCCTGCATGTGTGGCGCGAACCTGCGACCTTGCCGGCGCCGGGTCAAGCCGGGATCGCGGCGCCTCGGGCGGGTCCGCTCAGCGGTAATCGCCCAGATCGGCGGCCAGCGGCACCGACCCGATCCGCCCGCCGCCGGCGCGCAGCCGGCGATCGACGTAAAGGCGCCAGCGCAGGGCGCGGGCGCTGCGCCGCGCCTCCTTGAGGGCGCGGTAGGGCAGCGGCCCGCGGGCCTTGGCGGCGTTGATCCCGGCCTGGCGCGTGCGCTCGGACCGGCCGACCTCCCCGGCGGCGTCGAAGCCGGCTGCCAGCACCGCCTGCAGCGCCACCGCCGGCTCGATCTGGGCGATCGACCAGGCGGCGCGCGGGTTGAACACGAAATCGTCGAGGTGATCGCAAAAGCCGGCCGAGGCGGCGAGCAGCATGTCGGCCCCCGCGGCGCTGATCAGGTAGCACCCGGCACTGTGGACGGTCTGCAGGATCGCCCGCAGCCCGAACTCCGAGGCCCCGACCGATATGCGCGGCCCGTAGCGCACCATCTGCCGGACCCCGTCCAGCTTGACCACGTCGGCGGGCGGCCCGGCGGCGCAGAGCGCCGCGACCGCCTCGGGCAGGCGCGTGGAGAGGATCACGTCGTCCTCCAGGATCACCGCATGACCCAGCCCCTCGTCGCGCAGCCGTTGCCAGCAGCGGCGGTGGCTCTCGAAACAGGCGATCTCGGAGCGGCTGAGCTCCCATCGCGGCCCCCAGCCATGCGGCCGGTAGCGATCCGAGGGGGCCTCGGTCAGCGCATCGGTGGCGGCGATGCGTTCGATCTGCGCGTCGATCCCGACCTTGCGGGCCTGCCCCTCCATGAACCGGGCGCGTTCGGGGACTCGGTCGAGGTTGATGAACATGTATCGCGTCATGCGGATCCCCGGCGCCGGCCTCAGCCGGCCGACAGATTGTCCCAGCGGCGCCAGGGCTGCAAGCGGCGGCGCACGGTCTTGGCGATGCTGTAGAGCGCGGCGCGGTGCACCACCGCGTTGCCCGGAAACGCCAGCAGGATGGCCGTGGACACCCGCAGCGGCAACTGCCCGATGCGGAACCAGTCGAGGCACTCCTCGTCGGAATAGACCGTCATGTCGACGAAGGGCTGGTAGTTCTTGCGCCAGGCCCGGATCATCTCGGCGGCGGTGCGGTGCAGGTCCGAGGAGAGACCCCCCAGCCGGAAGACCGATATCGGCACCTGCGCGGCGCTGCCCCGGTAGCCTTGCAGCATCAGGCGCAGCACCATGTCGTAATCGGCGACGATCCGGAAGGACAGGTCGTGCCCGCCCAGTTCGCGGAAGGCGGCGCGGCGGATCAGGGTCGAATTGTGGCAGAAGGGAATGCTTTGCAGGATGCCCTTGGTGGTCAGCCGGCGCGAGTGGCGCAGGTTGCCCGCGGCGTCGGCATAGATGGTCTCGCCGAAGGCATAGTCGGAGCAGGCGCGCGCCAGATGCGCCTGCATCCGCGCGAGCGAGTCCGGGCGGGCGATCAGATCGTCCGAGTTCAGGAAGACCACGTAATCTCCCGAGGCGATCTCGACCGCCTTGTTCATCGCGTCGTATAGCCCGCTGTCCGGCTCGGAGAGAAAGCGCACCGGCACCGCGCCGCCAGCGGCGATCCGGTCCTCGATCAGCGCCTGGGTGCCGTCGGTCGAGGCGCCGTCGAGGATCACGTGTTCGAGGCCCCGGCAGGTCTGACCCTGCACGCACTCCAAGGCGTCGGCCATCGACTGCGTGCGCCCCGCCTCGATGAGGTTGCGGGTAACGGTGATGACCGAGATCGTGGGACTAGACAAACGCCGCGCTCTGCACCGCCGCGTAGGTCTTGGCCAGCTCGGCCACGGCTTCCTCGGGCGGCAGCTCGCGGCTTGTCCCGGTCCGGCGCGAGGTCAGCTCGACCACCCCGTTCTTGAGGCCCCGTGGCCCGACGGTGATCCGCCAGGGCAGGCCGATCAGGTCCATGGTGGCGAACTTGCCGCCCGCCCGCTCGTCGCGGTCGTCATAGAGCGGCTCGAGCCCCAGCGCGGCCAGCGACGCGTAGAGCGACTCGCAGGCCGCGTCCGCCTCGGCATCGCCCTGCTTGAGGTTGACGATGCCGCAGGCGAAGGGGGTCACGCCCTCGGGCCAGATGATGCCGCGCTCGTCATGGCTGGCCTCGATGATCGCGCCCAGGAGGCGCGAGACGCCGATGCCGTGGCTGCCCATGTGCACCGGCACCTGCTGGCCCTCGGCATTCTGCACCGTGGCGCCCATCGGCTCGGAATACTTGGTGCCGAAATAGAAGATCTGCCCGACCTCGATGCCGCGGCTGGTGCGGCGCCGCGCCTCGGGGATGGCGGCGAATTTCTCCGGATCGTGGGTCTCGTCGGTGCGCGCATAGGGCGTCGTCCATTCGCGCACGATCCGCGCGCATTCCTCGCGGTCGTCGTAATCCACCACCCGGTCGCCGAATTTCAGGTCCAGGATCGCGCTGTCATAGAAGACCTCGGACTCGCCTGTTTCGGCCAGCACCAGGAATTCGTGGGTGTCGTCGCCGCCGATCGGGCCGCTGTCGGCGCGCATCGGGATCGCCTGCAGGCCCATCCGCTCGTAGGTGCGCAGGTAGCTGACCATGTGGCGGTTGTAGGCATGCAGCGCGCTGTCCTTGTCCACGTCGAAATTGTAGCCGTCNNTCATCAGGAACTCGCGCCCGCGCATCACCCCGAAGCGGGGGCGGATCTCGTCGCGGAACTTCCACTGGATGTGGTAGAGGGTCAGCGGCAGGTCCTTGTAGCTTCCGACATGGGCGCGGAAGATGTCGGTGATCAGCTCCTCGTTGGTCGGCCCGTAGAGCATGTCGCGCCCGTGCCGGTCCTTGATGCGCAGCATCTCCTCGCCGTAATCGTCATAGCGCCCGCTCTCGCGCCACAGGTCGGCCGATTGCAGGGTCGGCATCAGCATCGGGATATGGCCGGCGCGGATCTGTTCCTCGTGGACGATGTTCTCGATCTTGCGCAGCACCCGGAAGCCCAGCGGCAGCCAGGAATAGATGCCGGCGGCGGCCTGCTTGATCATCCCGGCGCGCAGCATCAGCCGGTGGCTGACGATCTGCGCCTCGGCGGGGTTCTCTTTCAGGACGGGCAGGAAATAGCGGCTGAGGCGCATCGGGATACCTTTTCGGCGGTCTGGAACTGCCGCTGATCTATGCCAAAGCGCCGGGGCAGGCAATCGGACATCTGGCGAGGCCCCCCGGCGCCGGGCGCGCCCGCAAACCCCTGGCACCTCTTGTCCGCGCCCCGGCCGGCGGGCGCGATCGGGCACCCGAGGGGTGCGCGGACACCTGCCAGCCCTTGAAACCTGCCGGTCGATGGGCAATGTGGAAACCAGATGCGCAGGCAAGGAACATCATGTCGCTGCCGGTCAGGGAACAGCTGAAATACTGGGGGATCGCCGCGGCGGTGTTCGTCGTGGTACTGTGGTTTCTCGGCCATGTGCTGCTGCCCTTCGTGCTGGGCGGCGCCATCGCCTATCTGATCGACCCGGTCGCCGACCGGCTGGAGCGGCTGGGCCTGTCGCGGGCGGCGGCGACTGCGCTGATCACGGTCGCCGCGGTGCTGGTCTTCGTGCTTCTGTCGCTGCTCGTGGTTCCGACCCTGATCCGGCAGACCGCCGAGCTGATCAACGTGCTGCCGACCCTCTTCGACCAGCTCTACGGCTTCCTGACCTCGACCTTCCCCTCGATCCTGGTCGAGGGCT
Source organism: Sedimentitalea sp. (assembly GCA_020441165.1). GTDB lineage: Bacteria > Pseudomonadota > Alphaproteobacteria > Rhodobacterales > Rhodobacteraceae > JAGRMU01. The sequence goes on along the minus strand of JAGRMU010000171.1, from coordinate 9,966 downwards.
CGACCATGCGCCAGACCCTCGCCAGCATCGGCGAGTCGATCCAGGAGCGCGGCCCGGCGCTGCTGGAATCGGTGCTCGGCTCGGCCCTGTCGCTGATCAACATCGTGGTGCTGCTGGTGGTGGTGCCGGTGGTGGCGGTCTATCTGCTGCTCGACTGGGACCGGATGATCGCGCGCATCGACGCGCTCTTGCCGCGCGATCATGTGGACGTGATCCGGCGCCTTGCGCGCGAGATCGACGCGACGCTGGCCGGCTTCATCCGCGGCATGGGCACAGTCTGCGTGATCCTCGGCACCTATTACGCGGTGGCACTGATGGCGGTGGGGCTGCAATTCGGCCTGGTGGTCGGCTTCATCGCCGGGCTTCTGACCTTCATTCCCTATCTCGGCGCGGTGATCGGCGGGTCGCTGGCCATCGGCCTCGCGCTTTTCCAGTTCTGGGGCGACTGGACCTCGATCGGCATGGTGGCCGGCGTCTTCGTGATCGGCCAGGTGGTCGAGGGCAACTTCCTGACGCCGAAGCTGGTCGGGGATTCGGTGGGCTTGCACCCGGTGTGGCTGCTGCTGGCGCTGTCGGTCTTCGGGATGCTCTTCGGCTTCGTGGGGATGCTGGTGGCGGTGCCGGTCGCCGCCTCGCTGGGGGTGATCGCGCGCTTTGCCGTCGATCAGTATCTGGACAGCCGCCTCTATCGCGGCGTCGCGGGGACGGACAGGCACTGACATGACCCGCCAGCTGAGTTTCGATCTGCCGGCACGGGCCGCGCTGGGGCGCGCGGATTTCTTCGTCTCGCCGGCCAACGCGCTGGCGGTGGCGATGATCGACCATGCCGAGACCTGGCCCGGCGGCAAGCTGGTGCTGAGCGGCCCGCCGGGATCGGGCAAGACCCATCTCGTCCGGGTCTGGGCCGCCCGAACCGGGGCGCGGATCGTCGCCGCCCGCGATCTGGACGATGCCGCCGTGCCGGGGCTGGCGCGCGGGCCGGTGGCCGTCGAGGACGTGCCGGAGATCGCCGGCCTACCGGCGGCGCAGACCGCGCTCTTTCACCTGCACAACCTGGCCCAGGCCGAGGGGCACCGGCTGCTGCTGACCGGCCGATCCGCGCCCAGCCACTGGGCGCTGAGCCTGCCCGACCTGCAGAGCCGGATTGCCGCCGCGTCCCATGTGGCGCTGAGCGAGCCGGACGATCAGCTTCTGGCCGCGGTGCTGGCCAAGCTCTTCGCCGACCGCCAGATCACCCCCAGGCCGGACCTGATCCCCTTTCTGGTCACCCGCATCGACCGCTCCTTCGCCGCCGCCGCCGCCATCGTCGAGCGGCTGGACCGCGCCGCCCTGGCCGGAACCCGCGGCCTGTCGCGGGCGCTGGCCGTCGAACTGCTGGCCGGGGCGCGTTGAACCTGCGAGACTGCGTTATCCGAATGCCACACTAGCCGAGGAGACCCGCCGACATGACCCAAGCCGATTTCCTCAAGTCGCCGTTCCCCGAGCCCACGGCGATGCCCGATCTGGACGTGACCGGACCGGGCCGGTTCTACAACCGCGAACTGAGCTGGCTGGGCTTCAACTGGCGGGTTCTGGAAGAGGCGGAGAACCCGCGCGCGCCGCTGCTGGAGCGGCTGCGGTTCCTGTCGATCTCGGCCAACAACCTCGACGAGTTCTACACCGTGCGGGTCGCCGGCCTGCGCGAGCTGGCCCATGCCGGCAACACGACGCCGGCCGCCGACGGGCTGACCCCGGCCGAGCAGCTGGTGCTGATCAACGAGGATGCACGCGAGCTGATGACCTCGCAGCAGCGGGTGCTCACCGCGCTCAAGGCCGAGATGGAGAAGGCGGGCATCTCGGTGCTGACCCGCGACGGGGTGGCCGAGGAGGACAGCGAATTCCTCGCCGACACCTTCCTCAACCGCGTCTTCCCGGTGCTCTCGCCGCTGGCCATCGACCCGGCGCACCCCTTCCCGTTCATTCCCAACACCGGCTACTGCCTGGCCCTGCAGCTCGAGCGCAGCCGCGACCGGCGCACGCTGCAGGCACTGTTGCCGATCCCGCACCAGATCGACCGCTTCATCGCCCTGCCCTCGGCGCCCGGCCGGCAGCGCTTCCTGCCGCTGGAAGAGTTGCTGCTGCTGCAGATCGAAAGCCTCTTTCCCGGCTACAAGCTGAAGGACCATTTCGAGTTCCGGGTGCTGCGCGACAGCGATCTGGAGGTCGAGGAAGAGGCCGAGGACCTGGTGCGCGAGTTCGAGGTGGCGCTCAAGAGGCGGCGCCGCGGCGAGGTGGTGCGGCTGACCCATTCGGCCGGGGCCCAGGGCAAGCTGATGGCGACGATCATGGCCGAGCTGAACGTCGAGACCGCCGAGGTGGTCGAGATCGACGGCATGATCGGCGTCGCCGACCTGAGCGAGCTGGTGCTGGACAGCCGCCCCGACCTTCTCTGGCCCGCCTTCACCCCGCGCGTGCCCGAGCGGGTGCAGGACCATGACGGCGACATGTTCGCCGCGATCCGGCAGAAGGACATGCTGCTGCATCACCCCTACGAGACCTTCGACATGGTGGTGCGCTTCCTGCAGCAGGCGGCGCGCGATCCGGACGTGGTGGCGATCAAGCAGACGCTCTATCGCACCTCGAAGAACTCGCCCATCGTCGAGGCGCTCTGCGAGGCCGCCGAGGACGGCAAGTCGGTCACCGCCCTGGTCGAGCTGAAGGCGCGGTTCGACGAGGCCGCCAACATCCGCCAGTCCCGCCGTCTGGAACGGGCCGGGGCGCATGTGGTCTATGGCTTTCTCGACCTCAAGACCCACGCCAAGATCAGCACCGTGGTGCGCCGCGAGGGCGACCAGCTGGTCACCTACACCCACTACGGCACCGGCAACTACCACCCGATCACCGCGCGAATCTACACGGATCTCTCGCTCTTCACCTGCGACAGGGCGCTGGGGCGCGATGCCACCAAGGTGTTCAACTTCCTCTCCGGCTATGCCCAGCCAGAGAGCCTCGAGAACCTGGCGATCTCTCCCCTGACCCTGAAGGCGCGGCTGATCGAGCTGATCGACGCCGAGATCGCCCATGCCAGGGCCGGGCGGCCCGCCGAGATCTGGGCCAAGATGAACTCGGTCATCGACAGCGAGGTGATCGACGCGCTCTACCGCGCCAGCCAGGGCGGGGTGAAGATCAGCCTGGTGATCCGCGGCATCTGCGGGCTGCGGCCCGGCATCAAGGGGCTGAGCGAGAACATCCGGGTGAAGTCCATCGTCGGCCGCTTCCTCGAGCATTCGCGCATCGTCTGCTTCGGAAACGGCGGCGGGCTGCCCTCGAAGAAGGCGCGGGTGTTCATCTCGTCGGCGGACTGGATGGGCCGCAACCTGAACCGCCGCGTCGAGACCCTGGTCGAGATCAACAACAACACCGTCAAGGCCCAGATCGTCAGCCAGATCATGGCCGCCAACCTGGCCGACGTGGCCCAGAGCTGGGTGATGGCCCCCGACGGCAGCTTCACCCGCACGCCGCTTCCCGAGGGCGAGTTCGCCTTCAACTGCCACCGCTTCTTCATGGAGAACCCGTCGCTTTCGGGGCGCGGCTCGGCCGGCGCCGCGGACGTGCCGAAACTGACCCATACCGACGACCAGGGGGGCAATTGACCCATGCGCCCCGGTCCGTCATCTTGGGCGCGCTCAGAGCCGGGGAGTCGATGAACCTGCAGACCGAAACCGCCCACCCCGAATGGGGGCCGTTCGGGCGCCCGCTCTTCGACAGCCCGTCGGCGCGGGCGCTGTCGCGGGTGGGCGTGGTCGATATCGGCTCGAACTCGGTCCGCCTGGTGGTGTTCGATGGCGCCGCCCGTTCGCCGGCCTATTTCTACAACGAGAAGATCATGTGCGCGCTCGGCTCGGGGATGCGCGAGAGCGGGCGGCTGAACCCGCAGGGCCGGGTGCGCGCGCTGGCGGCGCTGCGCCGGTTCCAGCACCTGGCCCGCGGCATGGACCTGCCGCCGCTGACCGCGGTGGCCACCGCCGCGGTGCGCGACGCCGAGGACGGACCGGAGTTTCGCGACGAGGTGCTGCGCGAGACCGGCCTCAGGATCTGGGTGATCGACGGCGAGGAAGAGGCGCGGCTCTCGGCGCAGGGGGTGCTGCTCGGCTGGCCCGGCTCCTACGGGCTGGTCTGCGACATCGGCGGCTCGTCCATGGAACTGGCCGAGATCGCGGACGGCCGGGTCGGCAAGCGGGTCTCCTCGGGTCTCGGCCCGCTCAAGCTGGCCAGCATCAGCGGCGGGCGGCGCGGGCGCAAGGCCCATATCAAGCAGGTGGTCCAGGACCTGGCCAGGACCCTCGGGCCGCAGCGCGACCGGCTGTTCCTGGTCGGCGGCAGCTGGCGGGCCATCGCCCGGATCGACATGGCGCGGCGCAACTATCCGCTGCGCGTGCTGCACGAATACCGGATGACAGTGAAATCGGTGCGCGCCACGATCAGCTTCATCGAGCAGAGCGACCCCGAGACGCTGCGCCAGATCAGCGGCATTTCCTCGGCGCGGATGGCGCTGGTGCCGATCGCGGTGGACGTGCTGAGCCGGCTGGTCAACACCTTCCGCCCCAAGGACATCGCCATGTCCAGCTACGGCATCCGCGAGGGGCTGCTCTACGAGCAGATGCCGCAGCGCCTGCGCGACCGCGACCCGCTGATCGAGGCCTGCCGCTTCGCCGAGGCCAAGGACGCCCGGATGCCGGGCTTCGGTCGGGCGCTCTTTCATTTCGTGATGCCGCTCTTCAAGTCGGCGCCCGAGAGCCAGCGGCGGCTGATCAAGGCCGCCTGCCTGCTGCACGATGTCAGCTGGCGCGCCCATCCCGACTATCGCGCCGAGGTCTGTTTCGACAACGCCACCCGCGCCAACCTCGGCGGGCTGAAACATTCCGAACGGGTGTTCCTGGGCATGGCGCTGCTGCACCGCTACAGCAACAAGCGCGAGGGCACGCGGTTCGAGGACCTTTTCGGCCTCCTGCCGGAGAAGGGCCAGAAACAGGCCGAGATCCTCGGCAAGGCGATGCGCTTCGGCGCGATGCTGTGGATGGACGAGACCCGGCAGATGGGCGCGCTGCGCTGGTACCCCAAGAAGCGTCAGCTGGACCTGGTGCTGACCCCGCAGGCCCTCCCGCTCTACGGCGAAGTGGCCGCGGCGCGGTTCATGGCGCTGGCCGACGCCTTGCAGGCCGAGGTCTCGTTCACCACCGCCAGCGACTGAGGCGCGAAGGCCGGCTCAGAGGTCGATCTGGCCCGCGGGCGGCTCATCCGACATCGGCGGCTCCGGCGTGTGCGGCGTTTCGGGCGCGGTTTCGCGCTTCTTGCGGATGATGATGTCGCCGTTCGGCAGGATCTCGGGCGGATCGTACTGCGTCCAGTCCTTGACCTCGTTCAGCATCTCGCCGAAGGCCGGCCCCATCTCCTCGATGAAACTGCGCATCGAAGGCCCGTAGTCCTCGGCCATCCCGCGCAGGCTTTCCATCAGCGGGGACATTTCCTGCCGCAAACCCTCGAAAAAGAGATCGACGCCGCGATCCATCAGGCCGCGCCCCTCCTCCTGCTCCTGGGAAAGGGCGGGTCCGGCGATCAGGGCCAGGGCGAGAACGGGGGCAAGGCGCGCGGTCATGATGCGAATATAGGGCGCGCGCAGGCCGGTTGCAAAGCTCAGATGTCGATATCCAGCGTCACCGGGAAATGGTCCGAGGCGGTCAGCAGCGCGCTGCGCAGCTCCTCGATGCGCCAGCAGCGGGCATCGTCGAACGGGTGCCAGATCCGCCAGGCGGGCCGGCGGGCCATCAGGTCGGGCGAGATCATCACATAATCGAGCAGCGCCTGCAGATAGCGCTCTTCGGCGTTCAGGCGGAAGCGGGCGGTGGTCGGCACCGCCCCCAGCCGGCGCTGCAGGGCCGTGCGGGCATGGGGATCGTAGAGATCCTCGCCCAGCAGGATCTCGACCGAGGAGCGCCCGAAGAGGTGTTCGTACTCGTCCAGGCCCGGGCCGTCGTTGAGATCGCCCATCAGGATCACCGACGCGCCCTCGGCCAGATGCGCGTCGATCCTCCGCCGGATCCAGATCGCCTCGGCCAGCTGCTTGCGCCGGTTGGCGATCGACAGGCGCATGGTCGCGTCATGTCCGCGCGCACCGTGCGGGGCCTTGGATTTCAGATGCGCGCCGATCAGCCTGAGCGCGGTGCCGGACGCGCTGCGCACCTCCAGCTCCAGCGGCGGCTTGGAGAACTGCACCAGGTCCTCGCTGGCGTCGATGTCGAGATCGATCCGGAACACCCCGTCGAATCGCGGCACTGCGCCGTCCTCCTGCCCGTCGCCGCGCGGATCGTGATGCGCGCTCAGCGCCGCGGGATCGTACATCAGGGCGATCTCCTGATGCGTGTCGTTGGCAAAACCGATCACCGCCTTTCGGGCGCGCAGATCGAAGGCCGCGGCGAAGCCTTCCAGCGCGCGCACCGTGTCCTGCTTGTGGCCGGTATTGGGCGCCTCGATCACCATCACCGCGTCGGCGTCGATGGCGGTGAACACCTTGCCCAGGGCCTCGATCTGCTGGGCCCGCGTCACGTCCTGGCGCCCCGACCAGCCGTCGTCGACCACCAGCCGGTCGGCATCGTCGAAAAGGTTCGCGAACCATTCGACGTTGTAGGTGGCCAGCCGCATCAGGCGGCGTCCTTGATCGCGTCCCAGGCGCGGTTGATGTCCACCAGCCGTTTCTCGGCCAGCTTGATCGCCTCGCGGGGAACGCCGCGCGCCATCATCCGGTCGGGATGGGTCTCGCGCACCAGCCGCCGCCAGGCCTTGCGGATCTCGGCCTGCGGCATGTCCGGCGTGACCCCGAGCACGGTATAGGGATCGGGCACCGCATCGGGCACGAATCGCGCCCGCAGGGCCTGGAACTCGGGTCCGGGCAGCCCGAAGATGCCGGCGACGTCCTCGAGGAACCGGTCCTCGTCCGGATGATAGCTGCCATCGGCCATGGCGATGTGGAAGAGCCCCTCCATGAGATCGCAGAGCGTTCCCGGATCGTCCTCGAACATCCGCCGGATCGCGCGGGCATAGTCCCGGTAGCCGGCGATGTCGGTGCGCGCCATGTTGAACACGCGGGCGGCACCGGCCTCGTCCTCCCTGGCGATCTGGAACACCTCGCGAAAGGCGGTCACCTCGTCGCGGGTCACCTGGCCGTCGGCCTTGGCCATCTTCGCCCCCAGCGCGATCACCGCGATGGCAAAGCCGACGCTGCGCTGGGGCGGCGCGCGCAGCTTGTCGAACACCGCCGCCAGGCTCTCGCCGCCGGTCAGCGCCGCCAGGGCCTCGGAGATGCGCGTCCAGATCGACATGGGACCAGACTAGCCCGGCCCCGGCGCGCTGTCAGGTGCGGCATGGCGCCCGGCGGCCAGAATCTTCTGCATGAGCACCAGGTCGAGCCAGCGCCCCTGCTTGCGCCCGACCTCGGGCATCCGGCCGACCTCGGCATATCCCAGCGCGGCATGAAAGGCGATCGCGGCGGGATTGGCGGCGCTGATCCCGGCGATAAGCACATGGATGCCCTCGCCCGACGCCACCGCCTCGAGCCGGGCCATGAGCGCCCGGCCGAGGCCACGACCGCGCGCCTCCGGGACCAGCTGGACCGTGTGCTCGCGGCTCGCCGCATAGCCGGGACCAGAGCGGAACGGCCCGTAGGTGGCGAAACCGGCCACCGCGCCGCCCCGTTCAGCGACCAGGAACGCCGCGCCGCGCTCGGCGATCTGGCGCGCCACGTCCTGTGCCATGCGCTCCCGTGTGGTGAAGGTGATCAGCGTGTCGCGGATGATCGGGTTGGCAATGGCGCAGACCGCCGCCGCATCCTCCGGCCGGGCGGCGCGCAGGATCACCGCAGCACGCGACGCCCGCGGGGCGTGTCGATCTCGGCGATAAGCGCCGCCGGGCCGGTCTCGAAGACCACGCGCGGATCGGCGAAGATTGGAGCCAGAAGCGCGGCCAGGGCCTCGGCCTCGGGATGGCGCACGACCAGCCGGTGCAGCGCGCAACCCGATGCCGGCAGGCTGGCGCCGGGGTGGGCATCCGTCTGCCACGCGATCAGCGCCGGGTGCAGGTTGTCGAAGGGCAGCCGGCCATCCTGCGGCACCGCCATCTGCCAGCGCAGTTCGCCGCGCCGCAGATCGACCGGCACCCCGGCACCGGGCAGAGCCGTCAGGGTTTCGTCCAGATCGTCGGTGCGGCAGATCCAGTTTGTCAGGCGCGCCGGGCCGTCGAACCGGTCGAGGTCGAACCAGCGCGGGCGCTCGGGGCGCGGTTCGGCGGGGTCGATGGCGATGGCCTCCAGATAGAGTCCGCCGTCCAGCCCGAGGAGCCGGTTGTGGGTGCCGAAGACATCGTGCCGCCCGCCCGGCTGCATCGTGACGCCAAGGGCGGATTCCACCGCGCCGGTCGCCTCCTCGAGCGTGGCCCCGGCCACCGCGATATGGTCCAGCTGCATTGCGTCCCCCTGTTCGCGCGCAAGCCTATGCGCCCCGGGCCGGTCTGTGAAGGCCGGTGCTCATCTGTCGGTTTTCAGACCAGCCAGGCGACGAGCGACCAGAGCCCGGCCAGCACGGTCGGATAGAAGGTGGCGGCAAAGCCGAACGCGCGCAAGGCAGGCGCGCGGTGATAGCCCGCCCAGAAGGCCAGACGCGCGAGGGCGAAGGCGAGGCCCATCACCAGCACCACCGCGCCGCCGAGGCTCAGCGCGACAAAGGGCCAGATCGCCACGGCGAGCAGAAGCTGCTCGGCCGTGTTGACCAGAACCCGCTGATCCAGCCAGGCGGGACTGCCCGGCGCGAATTCCGCACCGTCGATCAGCGCATCGTCGAAGAAACGCCGCTGCGCCAGGCGGCCGATCATCGCCGCCATCACCAGACCCGGCGCCAGGAACGCCCCCGGCAGGGCCAGCGGCGGCGGCAGGAAGGGCGGCGACGCGAGCTGCGGGCCCCAGACCACCGCCAGCGCCCAGAGCGCGCCCGCCGCCATGCCGATCAGGATCGCGCCGCGGCGGGGCCGGGCGCCGGGCGTCACCACACGCCGAGGCCCGAGCGCAGGCGCTGCTGCTCCTCCTGCGCGCGGGCCAGTCCCTCGGTCACGTCGGCCAGCAGCCGCTCGGGCCAGGGCGTCGCCGGCACATGGCGCGAGAGATCGCCCGCCTCCCATTGCACCAGCAGCAGCTTGTAGCCCGCCAGATGGGCGAGAAAGTCGCGAAAGCTCTGCGGATAGGCGGCGCCGTCCAGCAGGTCGGTCTCCTCCAGCAGGATCTTCTCGATCCGCAGGTTGATCGGCATGAACACCTCGCGCACGCAGCGCCGCCAGCTCTCCTGCTGCGCCTCGCTCAGCTCGGGCGCGCGGGCCGCATCCGGCGCCGCACCCGGCCCGAGCGCGAGACCGTCGCGGAACGCCTGCCAGATCGCGTCGCTCGCCGTCACCTCGGCGAAGAGCGGGCCGTGGAAGTTGCGGATCTGCGCATCCAGCCGGTCGAGCCGCCAGACCCGCCGCTCCTGCCGGCGCTTGAAGAACTGGTTGGCAAGCCAGCCGATCCCCGCCAGCAGCACACCGCCGAAGATCTGGAACCTAGAGAGAAGCTCCAGCGCCTCGGTCATCCCCGCGCCGCCCGGATCAGGTCCAGGATCTCCTGCGCCGCCTTCGGGATGTTGGTGCCGGGGCCGAAGATCGCCTTCACCCCATTGTCGTAGAGGAACTGGTAGTCCTGCTGCGGGATCACCCCGCCGCAGATCACGATAATGTCCTCGGCGCCGGCGTCCTTCAGCGCCTGGACCAGCTGCGGCGCCAGGGTCTTGTGGCCCGCGGCCTGGGACGAGATGCCGACGATGTGCACGTCGTTGTCCACCGCGTCCTGCGCCGCCTCCTCCGGGGTCTGGAAGAGCGGGCCCACGTCCACGTCGAAGCCGATATCGGCGAAGG
>JAGRMU010000170.1 GCA_020441165.1 Sedimentitalea sp. | reverse complement strand
CTCAAGAAACCGTGCCCCAGCCCACACGCCGCATTGCAGTGATCCTTCACCGGATTTGGGTCGATAACACAACCTTCCAGCCGGATGCCGCGCCGAACCTTGCCTGACCGGATGACCCGTCACCCGTTGCCTGCTTGATCGCAGGCTGTCGAGGTCCCGCAGGGACGTGNNTGATGCCGTGGTCAGGACTGTCGCCGACAGAAGTCGAGCACGCCTATGAGATGGGCACATCGGAATTACATCGAACCCGCATCATGTTGGCAGCCGCCGCGCTGACCACGAACCGAAGCATGTACCCGAAGGACCTCAGCGGAAGGCAGCCAGAAAGCAGAGACAGGCAAAACCGATCCGAGCGAACCGCCTTGGCGGATCATTCAGACTGCGTAAAAATGCTTGACTGAGATGACCCCGTTACCGAAGTCCTGAGCCTAAGACACGTGGATAGCGACGTCGCAAACGACGTATCTAATGCGCGGAGGGGTCATGCGGGGCGAGGTTCTGGGTGTCGAGCAACGTCGCCGATGGAGCGATGAGGAGAAGCTCGGGATCGACATGGAGCTATGCGGGATTTTGGGTGACGCGGCCTGATCACGCGGCGCGGTTTTCGGTGGCGTTCGAGGCGACACCGTCGGTGAATGTGACGCCATTGATGACCAAAGGCAACTGGTTGGCGCCCTTCAGGCGGCGCCACGTCTTCGCAGCGGCCTGAACGAGCTTGAAGACCATGAGCTTCGCCGTCTTCTGAGACAGCGCTCCCTTGGTTCGAACGGTCCGGTGCCGAACGGTGGCGAAGACGCTCTCGATCGGGTTGCCCGTGCGCAAGTGATCCCCGGAAGAGGCCGGGAGTAGGCCGGGATATGAGCCACTGAATTCTTCAATAGGATGCAAAGACGCTCTGCAGGTCCTGGAAAAACGTTACCATGGGCCTGCTGCTACCGTCATTAAACGCATTTCAGGATGGGGGATCTCATGTTTCGGACCGCAATACTCGCCGCGCTGGTGGCAGTTTTTTCGGAAGGCGCGCTTGCGCAGGTGACTGTTTTCGAGAATGTCAGGGTGTTCGACGGCACGTCGTCAGAGCTTTCGGGGCCGATGAATGTGCTGGTCCGGGACAACGTGATCGAGCGGATCACCCCTGACCCGATCCAGACCGACCGCAGCGCAACCACGACGCTGATTGATGGCGACGGCCGCACGCTGATGCCCGGGCTGATCGACGCGCATGCGCACATCGTCTTGGCGACCATACCGATCGCGACCATGATGACCGCCGATCCCAACTATATCGCCCTGATCAGCGGGCAGGCCGCCGAAGGGATTCTGATGCGCGGCTTCACCTCGGTGCGCGATCTGGCGGGGCCGACCTTTGGCCTGAAACGCGCCATCGACGAGGGCATCACCGTCGGCCCACGCATCTGGCCCTCGGGCGCGATGATCTCGCAGACGTCGGGGCATGGCGATTACCGCACGGTCCATGACATTCCGCGCGGCGACGGTGATGCGCTCCATTTCACCGAAAGGCTCGGCTTTGCCGCCGTCGCCGATGGTCGAGACGAAGTGCTGCGCCGGGTGCGCGAGCAACTCATGCAGGGCGCGAGCCAGATCAAGCTGGCAGCGGGCGGGGGGGTCGCCTCGAATTACGATCCGCTGGATGTCAGCCAGTTCACCGAAGACGAGTTGCGCGCTGCGGTCGAGGCCGCGGAAGCCTGGGGCACCTATGTCACCGTCCACGCCTACACGCCCGATGCGGTGCAGACGGCGATCCGCGCCGGCGTGAAGGTCATCGACCACGGCCAGCTTCTGGACGAGGACACCGTGCAGATCATGGCGGACGAAGACATCTGGTGGAGCATGCAGCCGTTCCTCGATGACGCGGATTCGGTTCCGTTCCCCGAAGGGTCGGCCAATCGCGCCAAGCAGCTCGAGATGACCAACGGCACCGACACCGCCTACGAACTGGCGAAAAGGCACGGCGTGAAGCTGGCCTGGGGCACCGATACGCTCTTCGATCCGCAGCTGGCGACGCGCCAGGGCGCGCAACTGGCCAAGATGGTGCGCTGGTTCGAGCCGGCCGAGGTCCTGAGGATGGCGACCCACGACAACGCGCAGCTTCTGGCGCTGTCGGGCAAGCGCAGCCCCTACCAGGGCGAGCTGGGCGTCGTGAAGGAAGGCGCGCTGGCCGATCTGCTGCTGGTCGACGGCGATCCGTTGGCGGATATCGACCTGATCGCGGACAAGGACAATCTGGTCGTCATCATGAAGGACGGGCAGATCTACAAGAACAGGCTCGCGCGCCCGGATCCTTGACCCCATGGGAGATCGTCGGCGGCTGCCCCAGGTCGGGAGCCGCGCTACGCGGTGACGTGCTCGAGCTGGCTGCGGATCGCATCGGCATCGACGCTTCCGGTCAAGCCGATGAAGACAAGCCGGGTCTGCGCGATGTCACCGTCCC
>JAGRMU010000169.1:1690-8819 GCA_020441165.1 Sedimentitalea sp. | reverse complement strand
ATGCCGAGGGTCTCATCGATGCGCGTCAGCGCGAAACTGCCCGCGCCGGCGCCGAGGATTACCCGGCTGGGCGCGTCCTCGCTGACCAGAAAGAGCAGGCCCGGCGTGATAGTCTCGGGCGCCATCAATGCCAGCGCGTCCCCGGGGATCAGCGCCTCGGTCATCCGGGTCGCGGCGGTCGGAGCCAGCACGTTGACGCGGATATTGTCGCGGGCGCCTTCCAGATGCAGCACGTTCATCAGCCCGAGCATCGCCGCCTTCGCCGCGCCATAGTTGGCCTGCCCGAAATTGCCGTAGAGCCCGCTGCCCGAGGAGGTCAGCACCACCCGGCCGTAGCCCTGTTCGCGCAGGATCGGCCAGCAGGCGTGGGTGACAATGGCGCTGCCCATCAGATGCACGTCGACCAGCTTGCGGAAATCGGCGATGCTCATCTTGGCGAAGGTCTTGTCGCGCAGGATTCCGGCGTTGTTGACCACGATGTCGATGCGCCCCCAGGCCTCCATCGCCCGGGCCACCATGTCGGCCACATCGGCCTCGTCCGCCACGTCCGCGCCATGGGCGATCGCCTCGCCGCCGGCGGTGCGGATCTCCTCGGCGACCGCCTCGGCCGCGGCCGAGGAGCGCCCCTGCCCGTCGGTCGAGGCGCCCAGATCGTTGACCACCAGTTTCGCGCCGCGCGCCGCCAACCCCAGCGCGTGGCTGCGGCCCAGCCCGGTTCCGGCGCCGGTGACCAGCGCGACGCGACCGTCGAACCTGATACTCATCTCAGCTTTACCGCCTAATGCATTGCCTGTTCGAAGATATTTCCGGAGGTGACCACGTTGATCCCGCCCGAGACCGGGATCACCGCGCCGGTGACGTATGAGCCGCCGCGTCCGCAGAGGAACAACATGCAGCCGGCGATGTCCTCGGCGGACCCGACGCGGCCCAGCGGCACGTCGGCGCCGACCTTCTCGCGCATGCCCTCGTCGGCGGTGGCAAAGGCGGTCATCTTCGACACGAAGGGTCCCGGCGCCAGCGCGTTCACCGTGATCGCCTGGCCGGCCAGTTCCTTGGCCATGATCTTGCTGAGATGGATCACCGCCGCCTTCGAGGCGGCGTAGCTGTAGGCGCCGTCGCCCATCGGCACCTCGCCCATCACCGATCCGACATTGACCACCCGCGCCGGATCGACCGGCGAGGCCGAGGCGATCAGCAGCGGCAGAAGCTTCTGGGTCAGGTCGAACAGGCCCGCCACGTTGACCGACATCACCTTGTCCCAGGCGTCATAGGGAAACAGCCCCAGCGGCGCGCCCCAGGTGCGCCCGGCATTGTTCATCAGGATGTCGAGCCGGTCTGTGCGCGCACTGACCGCGGCAACCAGCGCATCGACCCCGGCCTCGCTGCCGACATCGCCGGCGAAACCTTCGGCGGTGCCCGGCGCGTCGAGGGCATTCAGCTCGTCCGCCACGGCTTCGCAGGCCGCGCCCTTGCGCGAGGCGATGAGGACGCGCGCGCCCGCCCGCACCAGCGCCTCGGCGGCCATGCGGCCGATGCCGGTGGCGCCGCCGGTGACCAGCGCGGTCTTGCCGGGCAGTGAAAACAGCGTCTCAGGTGTCATGAAGCATCCCCCGTCCGGCACTCCGACGGCGAGGATTGCATTTCGGTTTTTGATTGACAACCGCTTTCCCCGGCGGATTGACTGCGCACCTTGCGCCGCCCATGCTGGAAGGGCGCGATACGCAGGGGGACCGAGATGAAAGCCATGCTCAGCACCGCTCCGGGCGGGCCGGAGACGCTGCAGCTGACCGATCTGCCCGATCCCGAGCCGGGCAAGGGCCACGTGGTGGTGCGGGTCCATGCGGCGGGCGTGAACTTTCCCGACACGCTGATCATCCGCGATCTCTACCAGATGAAGCCGCCCCGCCCCTTCGCCCCGGGCGGCGAGATCGCCGGCGAGGTGGTGGCGCTCGGCGCGGGCGTCACGGGCTTTGAGGTGGGCGACCGCGTTCTCGCGCTCACCGGCTATGGCGGCTTCGCCACCCATGTCGCGGTCGAGGCCGGGCGCGCCTTTCGCATCCCCGACGCCATGCCCTATGACGAGGCGGCCTGTTTCATCTTCACCTACGGCACCTCGCACCACGCGCTGAAGGACCGCGCGCATCTGAGGCCCGGCGAGACGCTGCTGATCCTCGGCGCGGCCGGCGGCGTCGGGGCCGCGGCCATCGAACTTGGCAAGGCAATGCGGGCCAAGGTGATCGCCGCGGTCTCCTCCGAGGAGAAGGCGGCGTTCTGCCGGTCCATCGGCGCCGACGAGACGCTGGTCTATCCACGCGAGATGGACCGCGACGCGCAGAAGGCCCTCTCGGCGCAGATCAAGGCGCTGGCCGGGCGCGACGGGGTCGACGTGGTCTATGACGCCGTGGGCGGCGATTATGCCGAGCCGGCGATCCGCGCCCTGGCCTGGGAGGGGCGCTATCTGGTGGTCGGCTTTCCCGCCGGTATCCCGCGCATCCCGCTGAACCTGACCCTGCTCAAGGTCACCCAGATCATGGGCGTGTTCTGGGGCGCCTTCACCATGCGCGACCCCGCGGCCCATGCCCGCAACATGGACGATCTTTTCCGGCTCTATGCCGAGGGCAGGATCCGGCCGCAGATCAGCGCCGCCTATCCGCTGGAGAAAGCCGCCGAGGCGCTGAGGCAGATGGAGGGGCGCAAGGCGATGGGCAAGATCGTGGTCACGCTCGACTAGGTGCCGCCCAGATGCGCGCAATCGTTGAAGCCCTGCACGGTCATGCTCTGGCCGAGGATCACCAGCCGGCTGATCGAGCCGTTGGCGGCGCCGTTGAAGGCGAAGGGCTGGGCGCCGCTGGCGATCGCCAGGGCCGCGCCGATCACCCCGCCATGAACCACCACCGCGATGCGCTGGCTCGCATGGGCCGACGCGATCCGCAGCAGGCCGGCCCGCACGCGGGCGTGCAGGGCGGCGGTGGTCTCGGCGCCCGGGATCTCGCCCCATTCCTGGCCGGCGCGGGCGCGCTGGAACTCGGGCGCGTCCTCGGCGGCCTTGATCCGGTAGAGCCCGCCATCCCAGTCGCCCAGATGCACCTCGCGCAGGTCGGGCTCGATCCGCGGCGTCAGGTTCAGAAACGACGCCAGCGGCGCCGCGGTCTGGTGGGTGCGGCGCAGCGTGGTGACATAGATCGCGGCCAGCGGCTCGGCCCGCAGCCGTTCGGCGACGGCGCGGGCCTGGCGCTCGCCCTCGGGATGCAGCGCGGGATCGCCATGCCCGTCCTTCATGGCAAAGCTCTGCCCCGGTCGCGCCGCCTCGGTGCGCCCATGGCGGATCAGCAGCAGATCGGCGGCCCCCGGTGGCGGCGCATAGACGCTCTGGTGGTACTCCCGGCTCATCGGCGCCTCCCTGGTTCGACGGCCGATCCATCGCACGCGCCCGCGCTCGGGCGCAACCGGAACCGCGTGGCGCTTTCGGGCGGCACCGTCTGCTTCCCCTCGGAATCTTCGCTCGAAACCTGAAGAAAGGAGCCTGCCCATGGCTGCCATCGACGACGCTCTGGCTGCGGCCCAGACCCGGATCGGGACCGAGATCGGGGTCTCGGACTGGATCATGGTCGATCAGGCGATGATCGACGCCTTTGCCGAGGTGACCCATGACCACCAGTGGATCCATGTCGATCCGGTGCGCGCGGCGGCCGAGACGCCCTTCGGCGGCACCATCGCCCACGGGTTCCTCACCCTCTCGCTGGCCAGCCGGTTCGTCTATGACTGCTTCCCCCGGGCGCCGGGCCAGGCGATGGGCATCAACTATGGCTTCAACAAGCTGCGGTTCCTGTCGCCGGTGCGGGCCGGATCGCGCCTGCGGGGCCGTTTCGTGCTCAAGGCCATGTCCCGGCGCAGCGCCAGAGAGCTGATGCGCGAGAGCCTGATGACCATCGAGATCGACGGCCAGGAGACGCCTGCGCTGGTCGCCGAGTGGCTGGGCTTGGTGGTGTTCGGGGACTGAACCCCGTCATCGCCGTCTGACGCAGGCTTGTGCCCGCCGCCGCCCCGGGGCGGTCCAGTGACACGGAACTGGACAGGGTGCCGCTCTGCCGTCTATGCATCAATCTACCCAAGGGTGATTGCGCGATGAACAGCATACTGGTCCTCAACGGCCCCAACCTGAACCTGCTGGGCACCCGCCAGCCCGAGGTCTACGGGTCCACGACGCTGGCGATGATCGAGAGCGCCTGCGCCGAGCATGGCGCGCGGCTGGGGCTGGGCATCACCTGCCTTCAATCCAATCACGAGGGCGCGCTGATCGACGCGATCCACGGCGCGCGCGGAACCCATGACGGCATCGTGCTGAACGCCGGCGCCTATACCCATACCTCGGTGGCGCTGATGGACGCCATCGCCTCGGTGGCGCTGCCGCTGGTCGAGGTGCACCTATCGAACATCCACGCCCGCGAGGCGTTCCGCCACCGCTCCTACATCGCGCCGGTGGCCCTGGGCCAGATCTGCGGCTTCGGGGCGCAGGGCTATCTGCTGGCGCTGGACGCGCTGCACGCCGCTCTGTCGAAGGCGCACCCGGAATGAAGCTGCGCGAATATTTGCATTTCGTGTCGAACGCGCAGAGCCTGGAAGAGCTCTGGCCGGTCCATGCCGAGCAGATGGCCGGCTTCGGCTTCGACCGGCTGATCTATGGCTATACCCAGTTCCGCACCAAGACCTCGCTGGGCGATCCGGACGATTTCATCATCCTGAGCAATCATTGCGCCGAGTATCTCGACGGCTTCCTGCACAAGGGCCTCTATTTCCATGCCCCGATGCTGCACTGGGCGCTGGAGAACGAAGGCGCCGCCAGCTGGCGGGTGCTGGCCGAGAAGCTCAACACCGGGACGCTGACGCCGGAAGAGATCAAGGTGATGGAGTTCAACCTTCGGATGAAGGTCACCGCCGGCTACACGATCAGTTTCAAGTCGGTCTCGGCGCGGTCCAAGGGCGCGATCTCGCTGGCCGCGCGCGCCGGCATGTACCAGGACCAGGTCGACGCGGTCTGGGCCGAGCACGGCGAGGACATCCTGCTGATGAACAACGTCGCGCACATGAAGATCCTGTCCCTGCCCTACAATCCGCCCAATCGCGGCCTGACCAAGCGCCAGCGCGAGGCGCTGGAATGGGTGGGCGACGGCAAGACCATGCAGGACATCGCCCTGCTGATGGGTCTGACCACCGCCACCGTCGAAAAGCACCTGCGACTCGCCCGCGAGGCCCTCGCGGTCGAGACCACCGCCCAGGCGGTGCTCAAAGCCTCGCTGCACAACCAGATGTTCGTTCTCGAAGGCTGAACGGGGCCGCGGTTTTCGCCGTTTACGATGAAAATTGTTTCCGGTTTACGTGGGGTAAGGAAAACACTACTTTCAAAATCGCACTTTAAAACGCAAAGTGTGCTTGTTCCGTGAGTGGTGGCTTTAGCCTGGGAACAATGGGAAACGATCCTTGCGATAACAAGGCTCTCCGACCTGTCCGGTCTTGGCGTGTATTGATCCGCGTTCAAGGCCGGAACCCTGAGAACGGCCCGTTCCATCCCCAAATCGGACAGGGGCCGTCATGGAAGGCGGAGCCGCGTTTCCGGCGCGGCTCCGTTTCGTTTTCCTCCGGGCAGGATCAGCCGCGCGCCGCCTTGGCGACCTCGGCGGCAAAGTCTTCCTTCTCGACCACGATGCCCTCGCCCACTTCCAGCCGGACGAACCCGGTGATGGTGGCGCCGGCTTCCTTGGCGGCCTGGCCCACGGTCTGATCGGGATTGATCACGAAGGGCTGGTTCAGCAGCGTCACCTCGCCCATGAACTTCTGCATCCGGCCGACGATCATCTTCTCGATCACCGCTTCGGGCTTGCCGCTTTCGCGGGCGATGTCCATCTGGACCTGCTTTTCCTTCTCGATCACCGCCGGGTCGAGCTCGGCCTCGTTCAGCGCGGCCGGGCTGGTGGCGGCGATATGCATCGCGACCTGCCGGCCGAAGCCGACATCGCCGCCGGTCATCGCGACCAGCACGCCGATCTTGCCCATGCCGCCGGCGGCGGCGTTGTGCACGTAGGAGACGACGGTATCTCCCTCGACCGCGGCCATCCGGCGCAGCGACAGGTTCTCGCCGATGGTGGCGATCTTGTCGGTGACGGTCTCGGCCACGCTCTTGCCACCCAGATCCGCCGCCTTCAGCGACTCGAGGTCGGACGCGCTCAGCGCCGCCTTGGCGATGACGCCGACCATCTGCTGGAACTCGGCGTTCTTGCCGACGAAGTCGGTTTCCGAGTTGACCTCGACCGCGACCCCGCGGCCGCCATCGACGACCACCGCGACCAGGCCCTCGGCGGCGGTCCGGCCGGATTTCTTGGCGGCCTTGGCCAGGCCCTTGGTGCGCAGCCAGTCGACCGCCGCCTCCATGTCGCCATCGGTTTCGGTCAGCGCCTTCTTGGCGTCCATCATGCCTGCGCCGGTGCTGTCGCGCAGCTCCTTGACCATGGATGCTGTGATTGTCATCTCTCGGCTCTCCTGTGCGGAAATTTGATTGAAGGCGGCGCGGGTGTGCCCCCCGCGCCGCGTGTTAGAAACCTTTGGGCGCCGCTCTGCGCGGCCCGGCCGGTCAGCCCTTTGCGGCTTTCTCGAGCGATTTCGCCGCCTTCTCGAGCGTTTCGGCGGTCGATTCGATGTCGAGCGGCCCATCCTTGGCGATGGCGTCGTCCGAGACGGTCTCGGTCGAGGCCGCGCCGACCTCGACGCCGGCTTCGACACTGGCCTCGGCCTCCAGCGGCTCCTCGACCGGGGACTCTTCCATCGCCCCGATATCGACGCCGGCGGCCCCCAGCTGCGCGGACATGCCGACCAGCGCCGCACGGGCAGCAAGATCGCAATAGAGCGCGATGGCACGGGCGGCATCGTCATTGCCGGGGATGATGTAATCGATGTTGTCCGGCGAGCAGTTGGTGTCGACCACCGCGATCACCGGGATGCCCAGCTTGTTGGCCTCGGCGACGGCCAGCGCCTCTTTCTTGACGTCGATCACGAACAGAAGGTCCGGCGTGCCGCCCATCTCGCGGATACCGCCCAGCGAGGCCTGCAGTTTCGCCTGGTCGCGCTCCATCCCGAG
>JAGRMU010000169.1:0-1577 GCA_020441165.1 Sedimentitalea sp. | reverse complement strand
AGCGGTGGTTCATGTAATATTGCGCCGACTTCTCGGCGGCCTCGGCGATCGGCTGCGACGCCTGGCGCTTGGTGCCGACGAAGAGGATGCGGCCGCCCTTGGCGACGGTGTCGCGGATCACCTGCAGCGCCTGGTCCAGCATCGGGACGGTCTGCGTCAGGTCCATGATGTGGATGCCGTTGCGCGCCCCGTAGATATAGGGGGCCATGCGCGGGTTCCAGCGCTGCGTCTGGTGGCCGAAGTGAACGCCAGCTTCCAGCAGCTGACGCATGGTGAACTCGGGAAGAGCCATGCAGTGTTACCTTTCCGGTTTGGCCTCGGCGGGGGCATGGGCGCGTCTGCGCCAACCGGAGGACCGCCGGGGATGTCTCCCCCGAACGGCCCAAACCCCGCCTGCGGGTTTGAATGGCGGGCGTATACGGCAGCTTGCCGGGCGGCGCAAGGCCCCGCGCGCGCGGCGTTCCGCTCAGAAGCTGTACTTGATCGCCAGTTGCACGCGCTGGTTATCGAAGGCGATGCCATTCGCCTGGGTGCGGCGGCCGGTATACCATTCGGCCATCACGACCGTGTCCTTGCGCAGTTCGTAGAAGGCCGAGAGGTGCCAGGTCTGCAGGTCCTTGGTATCGGTCCCCACCGCCTCGTTCAGCTGCACAAGGTCGGTGGTCACCGCCAGCTTCAGCCGATCGGTGACCTGCTGCGAGAGCGAGAGCATCCCCGACCAGTAATCCACCGTCTGCCCGTCGAGATAAAGGGACGGGCCTTTCAGTCCGGCGCCCAGGATATCGGCCGTGCCCGACCCGGTGGTCAGCGTGCCCTTGAAGATACCGCCGCGCCACAGGTCCAGCACGGTCGAGGCGGCAAGCCCCCAGCCCTCCACCGGGTTGCCGGAGATCTCGGCATCGCGATAGATGCCGGAAAGCCGCAGCATTCCATGGTCGAAATCCCAGTTCGACGCGGCGGTCAGGGCGATGTCGTCCTCATTGCCGACGTCTTCCTCGATCGACGCCGACAGGGTGACACGCTCGTTCAGATCATGACTGTAGCGGACCTGCGGCACGCGCGCGAAAGGCTGCGCCCCCGAGCCCTGGAAATCGACGGTGGGCGGCAGCGCCGCGACGGACATGTAGTTGGTCCAGTTCTGGCCGACCAGGATCGCCTGCCATTCGACATAGGCCAGACGCAGCCGCAGATGGCCCTTGTCGCCGAAGAAATCGCCCTCGAACCGGCCCAGCAGATCCCCGCGCCGAACCTCGAACCCGATGCGCGATTCGCGCATGAACTGGTGATTTGCAGAGCCTGGTATCGGCCCGCTCGGCAAGCCGATGTTCTTGATCGCGGCGGTCGAATAGCCGAGGTCGAAATTGTCGTCCCAGGTGACGTCGGCCTTCACATAGCCGTAAAGCTTGACCGAGATGCCATTGCCCATATCGAGCGTCAGGGGCGGTTTTTCCTCGGCGCAGAGCGGCGTGGCGGCGGTCGCAATGGCCAGGAGCGATGCGGAAACGATACGGGGCATCAGGGTCATCTGGGGCGTTTGCCTCGTCAACGGGGAGGAGTGCGGTTCGGGTGGTCGATGC
>JAGRMU010000656.1 GCA_020441165.1 Sedimentitalea sp. | reverse complement strand
GGGCACGGCCCCCTCCGGCACCGGCTTGGTCACCGGCACGCGCACCTCGTGCTGCAGCGTCGGCAGGCCGGCGACGATCTCGGCCAGTGTGTCCGACCGGTCGACGGTCCGGCCGGCATGGACATATCCGTCCTGGGCGATCAGCAGCTTCGGTTCGATCTGCCGGAACCGGTCGAGGATGGCGACCTGGCCCATGTCGGGCGCGCAGAGCGACCAGATCGCGCCGAGGCTGAGCGTCGCGAGGCAGGCGATCAGCGCGGTCTCGGTATTGGGCAGGATCGCCACCACCCGGTCGCCCTGCCCCACCCCCATCTTCCGCATCTGCGCCGCGACGCTGGCCACCTGCGCGCGCAGCTCGGCCCAGGTCATCTCGCGGCGCCCGAAGGTTTCCGACTGCACGATCAGCGCCACCCGCTCCGGGGTGATCTCGCCCTGGCGCAGGATCTGCTCGGCAAAGTTCAGCCGCGCCCCCGGAAACCACACCGCGCCGGGCATCCGCCGCTCGGCGAGCGCCACTTCGGGAACCGGGGCGATGCGCAGGTCGAAGAAGGCCAGGATGGCGGTCCAGAACCCGTCCAGATCGCGCACGCTCCACTCCCAGAGCGCGTTGTAATCGTGAAAGGTCAGACCGCGCTCGCGGTCCAACCAGCGCAGGAAATCGGCCATCCGGCTGGCCTCGGCACGCTCGGTCGACGGGGTCCAGAGGATCGGGCGGGCGGTCATCCGATCAGCGCCGCGTGGACCAGCGCCTTGAACTCGGAGCGCGCGGGATAGGAGCTGGAGGGTGAGAGCTGGGTGAAGAACACCGCGCTCAGATCCTGTACCCGGTCGATCCAGAAGAAGGTCGAGGCCATGCCACCCCAGCTGAAATCGCCGATGCTGCCAGGGGTGCGGGCGCGGCCCGGATCCAGTACCACGGCGCCGCCGAGGCCGAAGCCCATGCCCTCCATCGGCTGCTCGGCGAAGCTTTGCGGACCCATCGAGGCGATATCTCCGGGCAGGTGGTTGCGCAGCATGAACTCCACGGTGCGCGGGCCGAGGATGCGCCCCTGCGGGCTGCCGCCGCCCCGGCGCAGCATCTCGGCAAAGGCGAGATAATCGTCGATGGTGCCGACCAGCCCGCCGCCCCCCGAGTGCATGGTCGCGCGCTCGAAGGGAGAGCCTCCCGCCCGGTCCACCAGGCGCAGCGTCTCGCCGCCCGCCCGCGCCGCGTTCAGCGCCATCGCGTCCCCGGCGAGCGGCGTATAGAGCGCGGCGAACCGGTCGCCGGTCCCCTCCGGCACCTTGAAGGCGGTCTCGGTCATGCCGAGCGGGCCGAGGATGTTCTCCTGCAGGAAGACGCCCAGCGTCTGCCCGGATACCACCTCGATCACCCGCCCGAGGATGTCGATGCCAACCGAATATTCCCATCGCGCGCCCGGCCGGAAGGCCAGCGGCAGGGCGCCGACACGGTCGGCCATGTCCGCCAGACGGCCCTGGTCGGGCTTGAACAGCAGGTCCTCGGCATCCATCGCCCTTGGCAGAACGCCGGGATTGAACGGATAGCTCAGCCCGCTTGTATGGGTCATGATCTGGTGCAGCGTCGGCGCCGCGCAGGGTTCGGTCTGGTCGATCCGCTCGGCGCCGGGCACCAGCGCCTGCATGTCGTTGAAGGCGGGCAGGAAGGTCGACACCGGCGCATCGAGATGAAAGAGACCGCGTTCGGCCAGCATCATCGCGGCGACCGTGGTGACGGGTTTTGCCATCGAATAGATTCGCGCCACGGTTTCGCGCGCAAACGGCAACCCGGCCTCCACATCGCCCAAGCCGGGGGCGTTGAAATAG
>JAGRMU010000655.1 GCA_020441165.1 Sedimentitalea sp. | reverse complement strand
CCAGGTGCT
Organism: Sedimentitalea sp.; assembly: GCA_020441165.1. Taxonomy (GTDB): domain Bacteria; phylum Pseudomonadota; class Alphaproteobacteria; order Rhodobacterales; family Rhodobacteraceae; genus JAGRMU01. Next base: position 1,318 of record JAGRMU010000655.1, on the reverse strand, counting down.
GGCGGATGAAGACCACGGAGACCACCAGTTGCACCGCGACCACCGGCACCACCAGGATCAGCGCCGCGCGTCCGTAGAGACTGCGCGGCATATTGTGTTTGAGCCAGCCGAAGGTCATGGCTAAACCTAGCGGGCGCCCCTGGGGAGAGAAAGAGCGATGACGGCAGCGCCGGACGATTTCGATCCGCCCGTCGGGGCGGCCATCGACCTGGCGCCGGGCTTGCGCCGCATCCTGGCCCCGAACCCCTCGCCGATGACCTATCGCGGCACCAATACCTACCTGGTCGGGACCCGCGATCTGGCGGTGATCGACCCCGGCCCGATGGCGCCCGCACATCTCGAGGCGATTCTCGCCGCGCTCGGGCCCGGCCAGAGGATCAGCCATATCCTCGTCACCCATACCCATCTCGACCATTCCCCCCTCGCCCGCCCGCTGGCGGCGCGCACCGGCGCGCCGGTGCTGGCCTTCGGCGACGCCGAGGCCGGGCGCAGCGCGGTGATGCAGGAGCTCGCCCGCGCCGGGCCGATGGGCGGCGGCGAAGGGATCGACGCAGCGTTCCGTCCCGACCGGTGCCTGCGCGATGGCGAGATCGTCGCCGGGGAAGACTGGCGGCTCGAGGTGATCCACACCCCGGGCCATCTGGGCAACCACATCGCCCTGGCCTGGGAGGACAGCCTGTTCACCGCCGATCACGTGATGGGCTGGTCGAGCTCGCTGGTCTCGCCCCCCGACGGTGATCTGACCCAGTTCATGGCCTCCTGCCGGCGCCTGCAGCACCGCACATGGCGGGAGTTTTTCCCCGGCCACGGCGCCCCCGTCGCCGATCCGATGGCCCGGCTCGACTGGCTGATCGCGCATCGCCTCACGCGCGAAGCAGCGATCCTCGACGCCCTCGCCGACGGCCCGGCCACCGCGAGGAGGCTGGCCGAACGGATCTACACCGACGTCCCGCCCGCGCTCCTGCCCGCGGCCGAGCGCAATGTCCTGGCGCATCTCATTGACCTCAAAGGACAATCGGTCGTCTCGGCGGAGTTGCCCCTCGCGGCATCGAGCCTCTTTTCCCGCATCCGGTAGACCCCCGCGGTTTTTTCCGTTTTTCCGGCGAAGCCACTTTACGCCGCAAACCGGGATTGCTATATCGCCCGAACCGTTCCGGCGTAGCTCAGCGGTAGAGCAGTTGACTGTTAATCAATTGGTCGTAGGTTCGATCCCTACCGCCGGAGCCAAAAATCCCAATATAAGCAGCTACTTACCGAGACCGCCACTGGCGGTCTTTGTAGTTCCAGACCTACCTAGCAACCAATTAGCAAGCAAACG
>JAGRMU010000654.1 GCA_020441165.1 Sedimentitalea sp. | reverse complement strand
GTGGTCTTCATCCGCCAGCACCTGGAGGACGTCACCACGCAGATGACGCTGACCCTGGTGCGCGAGCTGGACGCGCTGGCCGGGCATGCCAGCGGCACCGCCAGCCAGCAGGAGGCGCTGGAGCGGATGGCCCCGTTCCTGGCGGCGTTCCAGATGACCGTGCGTTTCGTGCCGGTGCAGGCCGTGCCGGCGAAGGACCGGATCGCCTGGTTCGATTTCTCCGGCCGGGTGGTGCGCGACACGCTGCGCCGCAGCCTGCCGGACATGCTGGCGGTGGACATGCCCGACAACCGCATGGTCGGGCTCTATCTGAACTCGCCGCTCGGGCCGCTGGTGATCGAGTTCAACAAGCGCCGGGTGACCGCGGCGGCGCCGCACCAGCTGATCGTCACCATGGTGATGTTCGGGGCGCTGATGACGGTGATCGCCTTTCTCTACATGCGCAACCAGCTGCGCCCGGTCACCCGCCTGGCGGAGGCGGCGCAGGCCTTCGGGCGCGGGCGGCACGTGTCCTACACGCCCTCCGGCGCCATCGAGGTGCGTGCCGCCGGCAGCGCGTTTCTCGACATGCGCAACCGGATCGAGCGGCAGATCGAGCAGCGCACGCTGATGCTGTCGGGGGTCAGCCACGACATGCGCACGCCGCTCACCCGGCTCAGGCTGGGCCTGTCGATGCTCGATCCCGAGGAGGCCGAGCCGCTGCTGCGCGACGTCGACGACATGCAGCGGCTGCTGGATGCCTTCCTGGATTTCTCGAAGGGCGCGGCCGAGGGGGAACCGGAAGAGGTCGATCCCCAGGCGCTGGTGCGGCAGCTGGTCGAGGATGCCGAGCGCGCCGGCAACCCGGTGAGCCTCGGCGAGGTCAGCGGCGAGGGGCGGGTGATGCTGCGCCCGATGGCGCTGCGCCGCGCCGTCGAGAACCTGATCGGCAACGCGATCCGCTATGGCAGCCGCGCCGAGGTCTCGGTGGTGCTGACCGACAAGGCCCTGCGCATCCGGGTCGAGGATGACGGGCCGGGGATCCCGGCCGAGCTGCGCGCCGAGGCGGTCAAGCCCTTCGCGCGGCTCGATCCGGCGCGCAACCAGAACCGCGGCAGCGGCGTCGGCCTGGGCCTGGCCATCGTCTCGGACGTCGCGCGCGCCCATGGCGGGGTCCTGCGGCTCGGCGACAGCGACCGGCTCGGCGGGCTCAGCGCCGACATCGTGATCGGGCGCTGAGCGGGTCGGCCGATGCGACCGGGCCCGCGCAAGGCACCGCCCCGGCGCGGGTTGAAACGGTGCCGGAATGCGGCGACACTCGCGCCGCGATCGGCGAGTGTTGCAAAGGATCATGCGATCGGGATGGCTGGACGGACGATCCGCGCCAACGGGCTGCTCTGCGCGGCGCATCTGGCCCTGATGCTGGCGGCCGGCCCGCTCCGGGCTGCCGACGAGGTGCATTTCGGCAAGGGTGCGACGTTCCAGGCCTATGGGCAATTGAGCCCCGCGTGGCTCTCCTTCGATGACGGAAAGGACCGCAAGCGGGTCTTCGCGGACAACGACAACTCGATCAGCCGGCTCGGCTTCTGGGTGCGCCAACCGGTCGGAGATGGCGAGATCCGCTTCAATTTCGAATCCGCGCTCG
>JAGRMU010000653.1 GCA_020441165.1 Sedimentitalea sp. | reverse complement strand
GGATGCGGGTCGCGCGGGCGCGGCGCCGTGGCGTCGTTCGGTCCGCGTATCGGGCGCCTGCGGGGCGGGGATCCGCGCGGGCGCGGGCGGTCCGGCCCGCGGGGTCGGTCAGCCGGCGGCGCGCAGGTCGCGCAGGATCGCTTCGGCGCGCAGCAGATCATGCACCGCCGAGAGGGTCGCGTAGAGCTCGAGGATCCGGGCGCGCGCGGTCGAGAGCCGCCTGGCCTCGGGCGTGCGGCGTTGCTTGCCCCAGCTCCTGGTGTTCGAGACGTTCTCCGGGCTGGGGTCGTAGCAGGTCTCGGTGTCGGTGCCCGCGGCGATCGCGGCGTCGAGGGTGTCGACGAGGTCGTGCAGCCTGGCCAGGATATCCTTCTCGAAGATCGCACCGCTCCGAAGCCGTGCCGCGAGCTTCTTGGCCTCGCATTTCGTCCCGGGTGCGACGAGGTCGAGCACATTCTGTTCGATCGCGGTCGCGGCAGCGCGGGCCAGCGGGAAGCAGGAGGCGGCGATGGCGGTGATCTCGGCGATGGATTTGAACGGCATGTCCATGGGTTTGTTTCCTTGGTTTGATCGGGGGAGCGGAGCGGCGGCGAGAGCGCGGTTCCTCAGGGGAAACCGCGCTCCTCGCGTGCCCGCTCCCGGCGCTTTTCGTCGCGGTCATGGGCGGCGATGTCGGCCTCGGCCTGGAGGCGCGCCCGCACGGCATGCATGCGTTCCAGGAGCGGCGCGTCGAGCCGGCCGATGCGGGTCGGGGCCAGGGCCGAGAGGCCGCGCGTGTCGATGCGAACGACGATCCGCCGGGCCCCGACGAAGCGTGTCGGCCTGTGCAGCCCCGCGGCCGCGCGGGAGGCCGGCTGCTTGACCAGGATCTCGTAGCCGCGGTTCGCCTTGGTCATGGCCGAGGTGCCATACGCGAGCTCGACGAAGCGCGCACCGCCCCGCTCGAAGGTGTCGAGCACCAGGCAGGGCCGGCGCTTGGGCAGGCCGATCTCGGCCTCCTCCTCGGCGGTCGGAAAGCAGAACAGGACGACATCGCCGCGCTCCGGCTGGCGCGTATCGTCCTCGGCGGGGAGAATGGGGTGGGGTTGGTGAAACATGGAAGGATCCTCGTGGCGTGTGAAACGACACCAGCGGAAACTCTCTCGAGACCAGGGCTCTCCGGTCCGCCGCGCGTCACAGCGACCGCGCGGCGAAACGGAGAGCCACTGTCCTTCCCTCGATGCGCCCGGCCATCGTGCTGGACCCCGCCGCGCCGCCGGCGTGTCCACCGGTCCCCGTCACGCCGCCCGTCGCCGCCAGCCGGCGCCCTCCAGCGCCTGCAGGGCCGGGGCGAGGTCGCGCGGCGGGATCTCGGTGTGGCCGGTGCCGTCGACGACCAGGCAGCGGCGCGTCGTCGGCCGGATCCGCGCCAGCTCGCGCACCGTCCAGGCGCTTCCCGGCCGCCGGATGCGGACATGGACCTGGTCGATCCCGGGCAGGTAGCCCGTGCCCTCGAGCGCCACGATCATCGTCATGCCCTGCGCCGCCGCGCAGCGGCGCAGCGCCTGCAGCACCGGCGTGCGGGCCGCGCTCCAGCCCCTCCGGCCGGGCCCGCCGGGCGCGGCGTGCGGGGAGAGATCGAACGCGAAAGCCGGCCGCCGCATCCTCCGGACCAGGGCGACCTCGGCATGGAGGAAGAAATCCATCTGGCTCCGCAGC
>JAGRMU010000652.1 GCA_020441165.1 Sedimentitalea sp. | reverse complement strand
CCGGTCTTTCGCGACTTCGACGAGATGATGACCCGCGAGGCGCCGCAGGCGGTGGTGATCGCCACGCCCTCGAAGCTGCACGCGCCGATGGCGCGCCGGGCGCTGGAGGCGGGGGCGCATGTCTTCTGCGAAAAGCCCTTCTGCCTCGACTGGCAGGACAGCGAGGCGCTGGCGCAGCTCGCCGCCGACCGGGGGCTGGTGGCGCAGGTCGGCTATCACTATCGCCATGTCGGCGCCTTCCAGGAGATGAAGCGCCTGGTCGCGGCGGGGGCCATCGGGCGCATCACCCATGTGCTGGCCGAGGCCTACGGGCCGGTGGTGCTGCGCGCCAAGCGCCAGACCTGGCGCAGCCAGAAATCCGAGGGCGGGGGGTGCCTCTACGACTATGCAGCGCATCCGCTGAACCTCCTGAACTGGTTCTTCGGCACCCCGGCGCAGGTCACCGGCTCGGTGATGGCCTCGGTCTTCTCCGAGGAGATCGACGACGAGGTCTTCGCGACCCTGCGCTGGACCGACGGGCCCACCGCGCAGCTGTCGGTGAACTGGTCGGACGAGAGCCACCGCAAGATGACCACGAAGATCAGCCTGATCGGCACCAATGGCCGGCTCTTCGCCGACCGGCAGGAATGCCAGGCCTATCTGCGCAGCCCGGTCGCGGGGCTGCCCGACTACGCCCCCGGCTGGACGGTGAAATACACCACCGAGCTGACCCGGGACCGCTGGTTCTACCTGCGCGGCGAGGAATATTCGGCGCAGATCGACGAGTTCGTCGCCGCCATCCGCGCCGGCGAGGGGGCGGCGCGCGAGAACGGCTTCGCCTCGGCCGCCGAGACCGACCGGACCCTGGCGATGATCGTCGAGAATGCCGAGACCGGCCTGCCGGTCGGCGCCGCCCCGGCACGGGCACGATCCGAGAAACCGGCGCGGCGGCGCTGGTTCGGGCGCTGAGGGAGGGCCGCGCGATGGACAGGCTGCTGTTCGGCGACAACCAGTTCTTCGGCATCAACCACATGTCCGAGGAAAAGGCCCGCGCCCAGGCGATGCGCTTCCAGCGCACCGAGGCGATCATGGAGGTGCTGGACGAGGCCTATGACGCGGGCATCCACACCTTCATGTGCACCACCCATGACCGCATCGCCAGCGTCGCCGAGCGGGTGCGCGCCGCCCCCGATCGCTATGGCGATTTCACCTTCTACCCCTGCATGCCCTATGCCCACAAATACGCCAACGCGGTGACCGATCACGGCATGGTCGGGGCGATCCGGCATTTCCTGCCCGATGACGGGCTCCTGTCCACGGTCCTGGCGGGGGGCAAGGCGCTGGCCAC
>JAGRMU010000168.1:13358-22298 GCA_020441165.1 Sedimentitalea sp. | reverse complement strand
CGCTTCTCGCTGCGCGGGATCGTGGCGACGGTGTTCTACATCCTGGCGGGCGGGCTTGCCTTGGCGCTCTTCCGGCACGTTCTGGGGGTGATCTGATGCGCATCCTGGTGGCGCTGCTCGCCGGCTCCCTGTTCGGCTCGGGCCTCTTCGTGTCGGGCATGACCGACACCCGCAAGGTCCAGGGCTGGCTCGACGTGTTCGGCGACTGGGATCCGACGCTGGCCTTCGTGATGGGCGGCGCGATCCTGCCGATGATCCTCGCCTGGCGGCTGACCGAGGGCCGCACGCCATTCGCGGGCGGCGCGTTCTCCCCCCTGCCGCGCCCCGAGCTGGATCACCGGCTGATCACCGGCTCGGTGCTGTTCGGGATCGGCTGGGGGCTTGCCGGGCTCTGCCCCGGCCCCGCCGTCGCCTCGGTCAGCTATGGCGGAATCGGCGGGCTGGTCTTCCTCGGCGCCATGCTGGCGGGCATGGCCGCGGCACCGCGGGCGAGCGCGCGGCTGGACCGGCTGGCGGCATCCTGACGCCCCGGCCGTGGCGGCGCGCGCTGGCATCGGGCGGGGGAGTCCTGCAATTGCCGATCAATTGACGGATCCAGCCGGCGCTTCCATCGAGCAGATCGGCAAGACCGGACCCGCGAAGAAAGCTTCGCTCGGAAGATAGGTCTAGGACCGGGCTTGCGCCGGCCCCCGCGACTACGCAACAGGTTCGGTCGACCTTTTCCAAGGTCGGGATGCCATCGGCACGCCGACGCCCGCGGGAAAACCCGCCAGCCCGAAAGCATGCCCCCGGGCTCACCCGGCCCAAGATGCCCATGCGCGCTCCGCGATCACTTGACGGTCGCGTTCAGCGCCTCCTCCGATCCCGGCGGCGGCAGGCCGGCGAGGGCCGAGATCTCGGCAGCGGCTTCTTCGGGGGTCATGTTGTCGAACGGATCGTCGGTCTCGTCGTCGAGCGCGTCGGGCAGCTCCGGCGCAGACGGCGGTGCCTGCTCCGGCTCCGGACTGGGGGCGGGTTTCGGCGCGTCCTGCACATGCACCCGGTCGACCGGCTTGGGGGTCGGCAGCACCCGGCGCTGCGGCACCTGCGGCGCCTCGAAGCCGTCCTCGCCGGGCTTGCCTTTCGTCTCGACCTGCGGCGTCGTTTCGTTGACCCGCACCGCCCGCAGCCCGCCGATCTGCCCGAGCCGCCCCGAGGCGATCTGCTGCCCGGTGATGGTGACCAGGCTGGTCTCGCTGAGCCGCTCGCGCATCACCGGCAGGATGTCGCCCGGCTCCATCGCCGCAAGCTCGCTCAGCGGCAGGCGGAAGCGGCAGATCACTGCGGTGAGATCGGCCCGGACCGCACCGATGGCCCGCTCCAGCGTCGGCCCCCGTGTCTTGCCGCGCGCCTCGTCCTCGGCGGCGCGCGCCGCGGGCTCGGGCAGGATCAGGGTCAGCGATCCCTGCCGCACGCCGCCGGAGAACTCCAGGGTCAGGTCGAACAGGCGGAACCGCTCGGCATCGAGCACCAGCATCAGGCTGCGCACATCCTCGGCCCGGGCGCCGAAGCGATAGCCCGCAAGGCAAAGCTTGTCGGCCGGCAGATCGGTCAGTGCCGCCGCCTTGTCGATCATCGCGTCGATCAGCGGCGCGGTGAGCGCCGCGTCGGTGGTGGTGAAGGGCCGGTCCTGCGCCGCAGCCGCGGTCACCTTGCCGATGGTCTGCTGCTGGATCAGCGCGGTCAGGCAGTCGCGGTCCATGCTCAGCACGCCGATCTGCCGGTCGGGCCCGTCCAGCAGGACCAGCAGCCGATCCTCGCCCAGATGCCGCCCGAGCCCGTCGATCCCGCTGCGCGCCTGGGTCGCGCCGATCACCGTCACCGCCAGGTCGAAGACGTCGTCCGCCGCCCGCGCCAGGCCCAGTCGCAAGGCCCTGAGCGCCGAGCGCGCGCCGCCGGACGCGCCGTTGCCCGACGCGGCCATCTTGCGCTGCAATGGTGTCATGGGACCTTTGGGTTCCATCGCCTCCGACCTGCTTCTGCGGGTTCTGCTCGCCGCGATCTAACGCCAGCAAGGTTACGATACCCTTTATGCCGGCGCTGCGGCCCCTATCCGGCGGCCGGGGCAGCGGCAATCGGCACGGTCACCCGGAACGCCCCGCCGCCCTGGTCGGGCAGGTAGCGCACGTCACCATCGAGGCGCTGCATGATCTCGCGGCAGATCGCCAGGCCAAGCCCCGCCCCGCCGGCCTTGTCCGAGCCGATGCGGAAGAACTTCTCGAAAACGATGGAGCGGGCGTCGGGGGCGATGCCGCTGCCGTTGTCGATGAAATCCACCATCACCTGCCCCGCGCCGCGATGCACGGCGATGGTCAGCTCGGGGCGCGCCGCGTCGCAGTATTTCTGCGCATTGGCGATGAGATTGATGAAGACCTGCGCCAGCCGGTCGAGGTCGGAGGTCAGGCGGATGTTCTCGGTGCCGCGGTGCCGGCGCACGCTCAGCGGCGCCTCCTGCCCGGCCAACGCGGTGTTCTGCGCGTGATCCAGCACCTCGGAGAGCAGCGCGCTGCGGGTGTTCAGATGCACCTGGCCGCTTTCCAGGACGCTCAGGTCCAGCAGGTCGTCCAGCAGCCGGGTGAGGCGCAGCGCCTCGTCGTGGATGATCGCCGCATACCGGCGCTTGTCCGGCGCCTCCAGCCCCTCGGTGTCGCGCAGGATCTCGGAAAACGCCCGGATCGAGGTCATCGGGGTGCGCAGCTCGTGGCTGATCTGGCTCAGGAAGGCGTCCTTCTGCACGCTCAGCCGGGTCAGCTTCTCGTTGGCGTCGCGCAACTGGCGCGCGGTGCGGATCAGCTCGTTCGACTTGGCCTCGAGCTGGCTGGAATATTCCAGGATCTGGGCGCTCTCGTCGGCGACGGCCAGCAGGTCCTCGACCGAGACCGAGGAGCCGCCGACGATCTGGCCGACCATGGCATGGGCCGCCGCCGCCCCGATCGAGCCCGAAAGCTCGCGTTCGAGCCGCTCGAGGAAGGCCGGGGTCGGCTCGGGCAGACCGCCACGCCCGCCCTGCAGGCGCGCCTCGCGCTGGAACAGCTCCTGCGCCTCGCGGGCGCCTAGGATGCGCTGCGACATGATCATCAGATCCTCGCTCTGCGCCACCGACCCGGTCCAGCCGCGCGGCCCCGCCGAATGGTCGAAGACGTTGACGAACTGCGCCCCCTGCAGCCGTTCGAGCGGGCTGGGAAAGCTGGCCAGCGACACCGCGCAGAAGGCGGCGGTGTTCAGCGTCAGGCTCCAGAGCACCGAATGCACCAGCGGGTCGAGCCCCTCGATGCCGAAGAGCGCACCGGGGCGCAGCCAGCCGATGGCCAGCGGGCCGTCCCGGATCACCGCCTCGGGCAGCCAGCCGCCGCCGAGACCGGGCAGCAGCAGCGTGTAGAGCCAGAGAGCGAAGCCGATGCTCAGCCCGGCCAGCGCGCCGCTGCGGGTGGCGCCGCGCCAGTAGAGCCCGCCGACCAGCGCCGGCAGGATCTGGGCGATGCCGGCGAAGGCGATCAGCCCGATGGCCGCCAGCGCGTCGCCGCCGCCCGAGAGCCGGTAGTAGAGATACCCCAGCGCCAGGATCCCGATGATCGAGAACCGGCGCGAGACCAGCACGACGTTGCGCACGTCGCCCGAGACCGAGGCGCCGCCGCCCTTCAGCGACAGCCAGATCGGCATCACGATATGGTTCGAGACCATCGTCGACAGCGCCATCGCCGCCACGATCACCATCGAGGTCGCCGACGAGAAGCCGCCGAGAAAGGACAGCATCGCCAGCCCTTCGCGCCCGGCGCTCAGCGGGATGGTCAGCACGAAGAGATCGGGATTGGTCCCCGCGGGCATCAGGTCGAGCCCGACCACCGCGATCGGCACGACGAACAGGCTCATCAGCAGCAGGTAGAGCGGGAAGGCCCAGGCGGCGGTGCGCAGGTGCCGCTCGTCGTCGTTCTCGACCACCATCACCTGGAACATCCGCGGCAGGCAGACGAAGGCCGCCGCCGCCAGGAAGGTGATCGCCGTCCAGCGCCCGGCGTCGATCCGCCATTCGCCGATCTCGGAGGCGTCGATCCGGGCCATGGTCTGGGCGACGCCGCCCGACAAGCCCCAGACCACGAAGACCCCGACCGCCAGCAGCGCCACCAGCTTGACCACCGCCTCGATGGCGATGGCGGTCATCACCCCGTGGTGGCGCTCGTTGGCGTCGAGGTTGCGGGTGCCGAAGAGGATCGCGAAGAGCGCCAGCCCGGCCGCCACCCAGAACACGCTGGAGCCTTCGGAATAGCCGCTGACCGGATCGGCGCGGGCGAAGATCTCGAAGGACAGGGTGACCGATTGCAGCTGCAGCGCGATATAGGGCGTGACCCCGATCACCGCCAGGATGGTGACGCAGATCGCCAGCGTGTTCGACTTGCCGAAGCGCGACGAGATCAGGTCGGCCACCGAGGTGACCCGCTGGCTGCGCCCGACGCGCACCAGCTTGCGCAGCCCCCACCACCAGCCGACCATCACCAGGGTCGGGCCGAGATAGATGGTCACGAATTCCAGCCCCGAGCGCGCCGCATAGCCGACCGCGCCGTAGAAGGTCCAGGCGGTGCAGTAGATCGAGAGCGACAGGGTGTAGACGAAGGGCGAGCGCAGCCAGCCGGCATGACCCGTGGCCGCCAGCCGGTCGGCCACGAACGCCACCGCGAAGAGGAAGGCGACATAGCCCAGGCACACCGCCACCAGGACATTGAGCGAGGTCATGATCAGCCCGCGTCCCCGCCCCGTCCCGGTCCCGGCGGCGTCCGGGGGTCGACCTTGGGCCCGTGCGGGCTGTCCATCTGGCCCCAGGTGCGCGCCGACATGCCGAAAAGGAAGCTCGCCACCACCAGCGCGATCCAGACCGCGAACACGTAGAGGATCGCATCCGACATCCGCACCGGCTCGGACCCGGCGGCGCGGGCGCTCTCGGGATCGGGCCAGAGCAGCGGCAGGGCGAACAGCGCGGCGCCCAGGAGCGGCAGCAGCCGCGCCGCGTCCATCAGGCGGCGCCGGCGATAGCCCTGGCGTTCGAGGAACACCGCCGGGCTGGCCGGCGGGGCGGCGGCAGGCTTGCCCGGTCCGGGCTCGCTCATGGCCGCGACGCCTGCGCCAGCAGGTCGCGCACGGCGGTCAGCACCTCGACATTCGAGAAGGGCTTGGTCATGAACCGGCTGACCCCGGTCTTCTCGGCCAGCTCGCGGTCGCGGGTCTGGCCGCGGGCGGTCAGCATCAGCACCGGCAGGGCCGCCAGGTCGGGCAGCTCGCGCAGATCGCGCAGGATGTCCATGCCGCTCTTGCCGGGCAGCATCATGTCGAGGATCACCAGGTCGGGCGCCACCTTGCGGACCACCTCCACCGCATCGCTGCCGTCGGAATGGGTCTCGACCTGCCAGCCCTCGCGGGTCAGCAGGAAGCGGATCGCCTCGATGATGTTGGGCTCGTCTTCGATCAGCAGCACACGTCGTGTCATTGCGGTGCGGTCCCCCCTGCGGCCGCCTGGCGCGAACCGTTCTGTTTTTCCCAAGTTATCGACACAATCGCCGGGCCTGTCAAAACCCTTCTCTGAGGATCGACGGCTCGCGCCGGGCGCTGCAGGCGCTGCGCGGGCAGACCCGGCAGGTGCTGCCGACCGGCTGCGCCGCCTCGTCCGGCGCGCCGGGTGACGGAACCGGCAGGATCAGCATCACCGACCGGTAGAGCGGATCGCGGTCGAAGCCGGCCACCTCCTGCGGCCAGGCCACGGCCAGGCAGTCGAACAGCACCGCGCTGCGGCCCAGCTGCGAGACCCGCCGGCGGATCGGCGCCAGCGGCCGGCTGAGCGCGGTGAAGAGCGGCCAGAGCGGGCAGGACGCGCCGAAGCGCGGCAGGTCGAACCCGGCCACCGGCTTGCGAAAGAGGATGCCGCCCGAGGCATCGCAGATCACCAGCCCGACCTCGGTGGCCAGCACCCCGCCGGGCATCGCCGCCAGCCGCCGGAACACCGCCGGCAGCGCCACGCCGAACTCCCGCGCCAGCGCCGTCGGGTCGAGCCCGCGCCGCCGCAGCGCCTCCTGGAACGGGGCCAGCGGCATGGCGCGGGCATCGGCGAGATATTGGCCCAGGACCTCCTGCGCGATCTGCCGGGCGGCCTCGGAGCCCAGCTCGGGCGCCGCCCCGATCAGCGCGGCCGGGTCGGCCGATCCGTCCTCGAGCGCCGCGAAATGGTGGTCATGGGCAGCGACGAAGGCCTCGACCTCTTCCTGCGGCGCGCCGCGCGGATCCTCGCTCTTGTCGCTGTCGTCGAGATAGCGCACCAGCGCCTTGCTGCTCTCGGCCAGCCGGGCGCTGTCCTCGTTGAGGTTGCGGTGGAACTTGTCGCGCCAGACCGGGTCGAGCTCGCCGGTCTCGGCAAGGATCGAGGCGGTCGCGCGGATGGCGGCGGCGGTCGAGAGCACCTCGTGCAGCGAGGCCGCTAGCAGGTGATCGTGGGTCAGCCGGTCCGAGAGGGTCTCGACGGTGCGCTCCAGCGAGGCGATGCGGCGGTGAGCGCCGGCCAGCACCTCGGCCCAGCCGGGAAAGCGGCCGGCGAACTCGTCGGCACGCTCGGTCTCGGCGGCCACGGCGCCGGCATCGGCGGCGGCCTCGCGCAGCGCCGCGATCAGCGCCGCCTCGGCGCCCTCGGTCAGCATGGTCGGCTCGACGCCCAGGATCTGCGCCAGATCGGTCAGCAGCTTGCCGCCGATTCTGCGGCGGTTGTGCTCGATCAGGTTGAGGTACGAGGCCGAGATACCAGCATCGCGGGCAAGATCGGCCTGCCGGATACCGGCCATCAGCCGCCGTTCGCGGATCCGGCTGCCGGTCAGGGTGTCACGGGCGATGGCGGGGGACTCCTCTTTTCAACGGATTTTCAAGGGCTTTCTGCGCTGCGACATAAGAAATTTTACCCAACTCTCGCAGGTCTGTACATTTATTTACAGAATAATCGTGATTTTCAAGGGGGTTATTGCGTTATTTTACAATCGTGCCCAATACTTCTTTTGCACAATTGTGCCCGTGCTGCGCGGCGAACGACAAGCTGCGAGGCGCATTTCACGAAACGGGAGGGATTACATGTCCAAATCGAACCTAACACGTCGCGGCGTGCTGAAGTCCGGCGCCGTTGGCGGCGCGGGTCTGGCGCTGCCGACGATCTTCGCCGCCTCTTCGGCCTCCGCCTTCACCAACGAGCCCACCGGCGATTCCGTCACCCTGGGCTTCAACGTCCCGCAGACCGGACCCTATGCCGACGAGGGCGCGGACGAGCTGCGGGCCTTCGAGCTGGCGGTCGAGCATCTGAACGGCGAAGGCGACGGCGGCATGCTCTCCACCTTCTCCTCGCAGGAGCTCAAGGGCGACGGCATCCTCGGCAAGAAGGTCAAGTTCGTTACCGGCGACACCCAGACCAAGTCGGACGCCGCCCGCGCATCGGCCAAGTCGATGATCGAGAAGGACGGCGCGATCATGATCTCCGGCGGCTCGTCCTCGGGCGTCGCCGTGGCCGTGCAGGCGCTGGCCCAGGAAGCCGGCGTGATCTTCATGGCCGGCCTCACCCATTCCAACGACACCACCGGCAAGGACCGCAAGGCCAACGGGTTCCGGCATTTCTTCAACGCCTACATGTCCGCCGCCGCGCTGGCGCCGGTGCTGGAGAAGCTCTACGGCAACGACCGACGGGCCTATCACCTGACCGCCGACTACACCTGGGGCTGGACCCAGCAGGAATCGATCGCCGCGGCGACCGAGGCCCTGGGCTGGGAGACCGTCAACAACGTGCTGACGCCGCTGGCCGCGACCGATTTCTCGTCCTACATCGCGCCGGTTCTGAACTCGGGCGCCGACGTGCTGGTGTTGAACCATTACGGCGGGAACATGGTGAACTCGCTGACCAACGCCGTGCAGTTCGGCCTGCGCGAGAAGCAGGTGAACGGGCGGAACTTCGAGATCGTCGTGCCGCTCTACTCCGAGCTGATGGCCAAGGGTGCCGGCGCCAACATCAAGGGCATCGTTGGCTCGCAGAACTGGGACTGGAAGCTGGAGAACGAGAAGGGCGCGACCTACACGGGTACCAACGCCTTCGTGAAGTCCTTCGGCACCAAGTACGGCTTCCCGCCGAGCCAGGCGGCGCAGACCTGCTATGCGCAGACGCTGCTCTATGCCGATGCCGTGCAGCGTGCAGGCACCTTCAACCCCTGCGGCGTGGTCGATGCCCTGCAAGGCTTCGAGTTCGACGGGCTGGGCAACGGCCCGACGCTCTACCGCGCCGAGGATCACCAGTGCTTCAAGGACGTTCTGGTGGTGCGCGGGGCCGAGAACCCGTCGGACGAGTTCAACCTCGTCGAGATCGTCGAGGTCACCCCGGCCGAGCAGGTCACCTATCCGCCGGATCACCCGATGTTCGCCGGCGGCGATCTGGGCACCTGCAACCCGGGCGCCTGAGCCCTTCGCCCTAGCACACCCGGTCGCGCCGAAAGGCGCGGCCGGCCTCCGCGCAGACGCCGCGCCCGCGCGGAACGTTCTTGCGCGCACCAATCACCCGGACAGATCCGAAGGTGGAGACCATGGACGCAATCCTCCTGCAATTTCTCAACGGCCTCGACAAGGGCTCGGCCTATGCGCTGATCGCCCTCGGGCTGACCCTGATCTTCGGCACCCTCGGGGTGGTCAACTTCGCCCACGGCGCGCTGTTCATGATCGGCGCCTTCTGCGCGGTGACCATGCAGAAGCTGCTGTCGCTGAGCTTCACCACCGTGGACGAGACCAAGACCGATTTCCTGGGCCAGCCGCTGACCGTGCAGACGCCCTATGCCGAGGCCTGGTTCGGGCCCGAACTGGGCGCGGCGATCATCGACTGGTCGGTTCCGCTGGCGATCTTCCTGG
>JAGRMU010000168.1:0-13293 GCA_020441165.1 Sedimentitalea sp. | reverse complement strand
CCCCATGCCGACCAGATCCTCGTCACCTTCGGCCTCGCCATCGTGCTGCAGGAGATCATCAAGTATTTCTTCGGCGCCAACCCGATCCCGACACCCGCGCCCGAGGTCTTCCGCGGCTCGTTCGATTTCGGCGTGCTGCTGGGCTTCGATCCCAACGCGATCATCTATCCCTACTGGCGCCTGGTCTATTTCGCCTTCGCCACGGTGATCATCGGGGCGGTGTTCTCGTTCCTGCAGTTCACCACCTTCGGGATGGTGGTCCGCGCCGGCATGGCCGACCGCGAGACCGTGGGCCTGCTGGGCATCAACATCGACCGGCGTTTCACCATCATGTTCGGCATCGCCGCCGCGGTGGCCGGCCTGGCCGGGGTGATGTATGCGCCGATCAACTCGCCCAACTACCACATGGGCATGGATTTCCTGGTGCTCAGCTTCGTGGTCGTCGTCGTCGGCGGCATGGGCAGCCTGCCCGGGGCGGTGCTGGCCGGCTTCCTGCTCGGCATCCTGGAGAGCTTCGCCTCGCTCAACGAGGTCAAGAGCCTGCTGCCCGGCATCGACCAGATCATCATCTACCTGGTGGCGATCATCATTCTGCTCACCCGCCCGCGGGGCCTGATGGGCCGCAAGGGCGTGATGGAGGACTAAGACATGTTCGGACTGAACGCGCGTGACACCAGCCTTCTGATCGTTGTCGCCATCCTGGCGCTCTGCGCCCCCTTCATCCTGAACCCCTTCCCGCAAGGGTCCGCGATGGCGCAGTTCAACGCCGGCTATCCCGACCTGATGCAGCGCTTCGTGATCTTCGGGATCTTCGCCATCGGCTTCAACATCCTCTTCGGGCTGACCGGTTACCTCTCCTTCGGCCATGCCGCGTTTCTGGGGGTCGGAAGCTATTCGGCGGTCTGGATGTTCAAGCTGCTCAGCATGAACGTGATCCCGGCGATCCTGCTGTCGGTGATCGTCGCCGGTCTCTTCGCGCTGCTGATCGGCTATGTCAGCCTGCGGCGATCGGGGATCTACTTCTCGATCCTGACCCTCGCCTTCGCGCAGATGTCCTTTGCGCTGGCCTACTCGGTGCTGACCCCGATCACCAATGGCGAGACCGGGTTGCAGCTGTCGCTGAACGACCCGCGCATCCTCGGGGTCAGCCAGACCGCCGACGGCTCGATCCCGGTGACCAACCTCTTCGGGCTGGAGATGCGCGGCACCTACCAGATGGATGTCGGCCCGTGGATGTTCCAGTTCAACGCCGGCTACTACCTCAGCGCGCTGATCATGCTGATCGCCTTCTACCTGTCGATCCGGATCTTCCGCTCGCCCTTCGGGATGATGCTGCGCGCGGTCAAGTCCAACCAGCAGCGGATGAACTATACCGGGCTGAACGCACGCCCCTACACCCTGGCGGCCTTCGTGATCTCGGGCATGTATGCCGGTCTCGCCGGGGGGCTGCTGGCCTCGATGGACCCGCTGGCGGGCGCCGAGCGGATGCAGTGGACCGCCAGCGGCGAGGTGGTGCTGATGACCATCCTCGGCGGCGCCGGCACCCTGATCGGCCCGATCCTCGGCGCCGGCTTCATCAAGTATTTCGAGAACATCTTCTCGAAGATCAACGACACCGTGCTGCACCAGTGGTTCGGCTTCCTGCCCGACGGGCTCGAGGATTTCGTGGTGTTCATCGTGCATCCGTTCATCGGCAAGGGCTGGCACCTGACGCTCGGCATCCTGTTCATGCTGGTGGTGATCTTCCTGCCCGGCGGTCTCGTCCAGGGCGGCCAGAAGATCGGCAAGTGGCTGCGCGGCAACAAGGCCGGTGAGGACGACGCCTCGAAGGCCTCCACCAAGCCGGCCGAATAGGGAGAGAGCGGATGGGTATCCTCGAAGTCAAGAACGTCAACAAGCGCTTCGGCGGGTTGCAGGCGCTCAGCGACGTGAACCTCAGCATCGCCGAGAACACCGTGCACGCGATCATCGGCCCCAACGGCGCCGGCAAGTCGACGCTGCTCAACTGCCTGGTGGGCAAGCTGATACCCGACACCGGCTCGGTGATGTTCGACGGCCAGTCGGTGCTGGGCCGCGCGCCCTACGAGATCAACCAGATGGGCATCAGCCGGGTGTTCCAGACCCCCGAGATCTTCGGCGACCTGACGGTGCTCGAGAACATGCTGATCCCCTGTTTCGCCAAGCGCGACGGGTCGTTCGAGATGAACGCCCTGACCTCGGTGACCAGCCAGAAGGACGTTCTGGCGAAGGCCGAGCACATGCTCGAGGAGATGAACATGGCCGACAAGCGGCACATGCATTCGGCCTCGATGTCGCGCGGCGACAAGCGCCGGCTCGAGATCGGCATGTGCCTCAGCCAGGAGCCGCGTCTGCTGCTGCTGGACGAGCCCACCGCCGGCATGGCCCGGGCCGACACCAACAACACCATCGACCTTCTCAAGCAGATCAAGTCCGAGCGCGACATCACCATCGCCATCATCGAGCACGACATGCATGTGGTGTTTTCGCTGGCCGAACGGATCACCGTTCTGGCGCAGGGCACGCCGCTGGTCGAGGACACGCCCGACAAGATCAAGGGTCACCCCAAGGTCCGCGAAGCCTATCTGGGCGAAAGCGCATGAGCCGGGGCGGCGGGGTGAACCCCGCCCTACCCGTGAACCGTAGGGCGGGGTTCACCCCGCCGCCCCGACCGCAAGCAAGGACGCAGAGATGAACGTCAAACCGGACTTTTCCAAGAACGCCAACATGGCGACCACGGCCCCGGCCTTCCTGTCGGTCTGGGACATCCATGCCTATTACGGTGAAAGCTACATCGTGCAGGGCGTCAGCTTCAACGTGCACGAGGGCGAGATCCTGGCGCTTCTGGGCCGCAACGGCGCCGGCAAGACCTCGACGCTGCGCACCATTGCCCGGCTCGGCAATCCCGAGCTGCGCCATGGCGAGATCTGGCTCGACCACCAGCCGCTGCACAACATGAAGAGCCATGAAGCCGCCACCGTCGGCCTCGGCCTGGTGCCCGAGGACCGTCGCATCATCGCCGGGCTGACCGTCGAGGAGAACCTTCAGCTCGCGCAGATCGCGCCGCCCATCGGCTGGTCGCTGGAACGCATCTACGAGCTCTTCCCGCGCCTCGGCGAGCGCCGCAAGCAGGAGGGCGTGACCCTCTCGGGGGGCGAGCAGCAGATGCTGGCCATCGCCCGCGCCCTGGCCCGCGACATCAAGGTGCTGCTGCTCGACGAGCCCTACGAGGGGCTGGCGCCGGTGATCGTGGACGAGATCGAGAAGACCCTGATCCACATCAAGGAGCAGGGCATGACCACGATCCTGGTCGAGCAGAACGCGGTGCGGGCGCTGGAATTGGCCGACCGCTCGGTCATCCTCGACACCGGCGGCATCGTCTTCGACGGCTCGGCCGCCGAGGTTCTGGGAAACAAGGAGTTGCGCGCCGAATACCTGGCGATCTGAGCGCACACTCCCCGTCACGCCGGCCTCCCGCCGGCGGCGGCGACCTGATGGGCCGGTTCCCCCGAACCGGCCCTTTTTTCTGCCTAAACCGGAGTTATAGACGCCCGGCTCGCGGGGCCTTGGGCCGCCGTCTCCACCCTGGGGCCCATTCTCCCTGCCCGCCGGGGATGCCATCTGGGGACCAGCGGCGGACATCTGCCCGCCGTGCGTTCAACCCCTTCAGGAGATCCCCATGTTCAACACGCGCGCAGCCCTTCTGGCCTTCGCCCTCGCCCTTCCCGCCGGTGCCGTCCTTGCCTCGGACGAGGTCAAGCTGACCGACGAGACCCAGCAGCAGATCCGCACCACCCTCACCGAACAGGGCTATGAGGTGCGCAAGATCGACGTCGAGGACGGCATGTACGAGGCCTATGCCATCAAGGACGGCAAGAAGCAGGAAATCTACCTCGATGCCGACATGAAGATCGTCAAGATCAAGACCGACGACTGATCCCTGGCCCGGCGCCGCGCGACCGCGCCGCGGCGCCGCCTTGCAACGGAGCCGACATCATGAAGAAAATCCGGGTCTGGGATCCGCTGGTGCGGGTCTTCCACTGGTCGCTGGTGATCCTCTTCACCGCCAATGCCTTCTTCGTCGACGACGAAAGCAAGCTGCACGACGCGATCGGGTATGCCGTGGTGGCGCTGGTCCTGATGCGCATCCTCTGGGGCTTTCTGGGCAGCCGCTATGCGCGCTTCTCGAGCTTTCCGCCCAGCCTTTCGGGCGCCACCGGGCAGCTGACCGAGATCGCCACCGGCCGCAAGCGCATCCATGTCGGCCACACGCCGCTGGGGGCGCTGATGATCTACAACCTGCTGGCCACGATGCTGCTGATCGGCCTGTCGGGTTACCTGATGACGACGGATGCGTTCTGGGGCCTGAAATGGCCAGAGGAGCTGCACGAGGCCTGCGTGACCTGGGCCGAGATCTCGGTGGTCCTGCATATCCTCGCGGTGATCTACGAAAGCGCCCGCACGAAGGTGAACTTGCCCCGCGCCATGGTCACCGGTTACAAGGAGTTCCGGGTGGAGTGATGCAGCGCCCGGGTCGCGCGAGAGATCGATGGGCAGAAGATCGAAGCTCCCCCTGGTTCTGATCGGCCTGATCACCGTGCAGAGCTTCTGCGCGGTGTTCTTCCTCGGCGACGTGATCAGCGATTTCCGGGCGCTCGGATCATGGTCCGGCTCGCATGTCCACCTGTCGATCGAGACCGTGGCGACCTTCAGCCTGGTGGCGGCGATCGGGGTCGAGGTCAAATACCTGCTCTACCTGCTGCGCCGCCAGTCGCGGCTGGAGGACAGCCTGCGCCAGGCCAGCAGCGCGATCCATGACGTGATCGAGGCCGAGTTCGACAGCTGGCACCTGACCCCGGCCGAGCAGGATGTCGCCACCTTCCTGGTCAAGGGCCTGTCGATCGGCGAGATTGCCGAGATGCGCGGCAGCGCCGAGGGCACGGTCAAGGCCCATCTCAACGCCATCTACCGCAAGTCCGGCACCCGCAACCGCGCCGAGATGCTCAGCGTGCTGATCGACACGCTGATGGGCCGGCCGGAACCCACCGAACCGGCCGGAGCCGCCGGTGCGCAGGGACGGCGCTCGGGCTAGCACGCTCAGAGCCGCCAGAGCGCCACGTCCACCTCACCCGCGCGCCCACGCACCGGCAGGGTGCGCAACGCGTCCGGGGCGCGCAGGCCGGCGGTTCGGCCGGCCTCGGCCACGGGCGCGCTCGCGGCGAGGATCGCGCCTTCGGCCTTGGCGATCTCCATCAGCCGGCTGGCCAGGTTCACCGTGTCCCCGGAAACCGAGATCTGCTGCTGCGTCTCGTCCCCCAGCCGCGACAGGATCACCGGCCCGGCATGGATGCCGACCCTGAGGCCGGGCGGCTCCGCGAGCCCCTGCGCCCGGCCCAGGTGCGGCGCCGAGTCGATCAGCGCGAAACCGGCCGCCAGCGCCCCGGCCGCCGAATCGCCGCCCGTTCCGGTCAGCCCGAAAACCGCCAGCGCCCCGTCGCCCATGAAATTGAGCACCGCGCCGCCCTGCCCGTGCACCGCGTCGGTGACCAGGTGGTGAAAGCCCTTGAGAAACGTCTCGGTGCCCTCCGGCCCGAGCGCCTGCGACAGCCGGGTGAAGCCCGCAAGGTCGACGAAGAGCACGACCAGATCGCGAGTCTCGGGCTGGCGCAGGAAGCCGGGATCGCCGGCGATCAGCTCCGCCAGGACCGGCGACTGGAAGCGCTTGAGCGTCTGAACCGCACGCCCCGCGCGGGCGGCGGCGCGGCGCTCGACGGCGTAGCGCCCGATCCCGGCCAGCAGCAGCGGCGGGCCGGCCCCGGCCAGCAGCAGCGCCGCGTTGAGCCAGAGCCCCTGCGCGAAGGCGAGCCAGACCGCCCCCAGCGCGGCCAGAACCAGCGCCAGCGCGAGCGGCAGGCCGGTGGACAGCGGCATCAGGATCACCGCGCCCGTGCAAAGCGCCGCGACCGTACCCGCCAGCGCCGCATCCCAGCGCCGGACCTGCGCGTCGCGCCGCAGCGGACCCGCGCCCAGGAGCTGCGACATCGCGCCGGCCAGGAGTTCCGCCCCCGGCAGGCTGGCATCGAACGGGGTGGCAAAGCGATCGCCGAGGGCCGAGGCGGTGAAGCCCAGCACCACCAGCTTGCCCTTCAGCCTCTGGGACGCGTCGGCGATCTCCGCCGCCGGGATCGTCGGGATCGTGCCTGCCGAGCCGACCAGGCGCAGCGGCAGGTGAAGGCCCAGATCCAGGGGCAGTTCGCGCGCGCCGAGCCGCAGCGTGGTCTCATCGAACCGCGGCGGCACCTGCTCGAACAGGGACACCGCCTGCAACGCCAGCGACGGCTGCAGGCCGCGCTCGGTGAGCACCAGCAGCGGAAGATGGCGCGGGGTTCCAGAGCGGTCGGTGACGACGTTCACCATCCCGACACGCGCCGCGCCCGCGATCCCGGGCTGCGGCCAGAGCGTATCGCGGGCCTGCGGCAGGCCGGGACGTGCCGGGCCGTCCTCGAACCGCCCCGCCGCGGCGATCACCGCGGGCACCCGCGCCAGCGCCCCGGCCAGGGCAATGTCCGCCTCGGGCGGGCCCGGATCGGCGAAAAGCACGTCCACTGCCAGCGCCCCGGGCCGCGCATCGGCGATGGCCGCGACGATCCCGGCCAGCCAGACGCGCGGGCTCCCCGAGCCGCTCCGGGCTGCCATCGCATCATCGTCTATGGCGACGAGGACCACGTCCCCGGAAGGCGCGATCGCGCCGAAACTGCGCAACCGAAGATCGAGAAGCCGGGCGTCGAGGTCGTCGAGAACGCTCGCGCGACCCGACAGGTGCGGCGCGGCGATCAGGGCGACCCAGAGGACCGCCGCCACCGCACCGGCAAGGCCGGCACTCAGCGCTCGCCCGCGCCGGGGATCAGCGGCCAAAAATACCCATCATCCGCGCCACCCGCGCGGCGCCCCAGTTCTTGACCTCGAGCCTCTGGCCCGGGATCGCGTCGACGCCTTCGCCTTCGTCCAGCACGACCTCGTCTCCGCCCTCGATGGACGACACGCCGACCTGGCCGCGGATCACGACGACCGCGGTGTTGCCCTCGCCCACCGAGACCGCGAACTGCGTGCCGCGTACCGCGGCAATCGCCTGCGGTGTGCGGATCTGGACCGGCTGGCCGGGGCTGTCGACGAAGACCGCGCCGGCGTCCAGCGTCAGATCGCTGGTGCCGTTCTCGCCGCCGAAGCCGAGATCGCCACCTTTTCCGATCACGATGATCACGCCATCGGCACAGGTGTATTCCTGGCGCGGCGGATCCTGCAATTCGGAGAGGGTGCAGTTGCTCGGGGCCTGGGCGCCCGCGGATCCGGCGGCCAGAAGCCCCGCCAAGGCGAGCGGCGGCCAGAATCGGACACGGATCGGGACAGGCATGGACGGTCTCCTTCTCGTTTCATCGCAAGGATACGGTCTGCGCCGAGATCGCGTCACAAGCCGCGAAACTGGCGGTCGCGACATGAATTCATCCCGCAGAGTACCACGATGAAACCGCCGATACCCGCGAAAAGCAAGCCCGCTGCGCAAGGCGCGCCTATTGCGCGGTCCAGCCCCCGTCCACCGGGATCGCGGTGCCGGTCACGTTATGGGCGACCGGACTGCAGAGCCAGAGCGCCAGCGCGCCGATTTCCGACGGGTCCGAGCCGCGCAGGCTGGGCTGCTTTTCTTTCAGCATGTCGGCGATGGCGGCGTCCCGGTCGCCATCGAAGGCGGCCATCCGCGCCGCGATCTGCGGCTCGATGATCGCGGTGTTGGTCCAGCCCGGGCAGATGCAGTTGACGGTGACCCCGCCCTTGGCGCGCTCGCCCTTCGCGGCATATTCCAGCGCCGCCACCCGGCTGAGCCCGATCAGCCCGTGCTTGGCGGCCACATAGGGCGCCTTCTGGACGCTGGCCACCAGCCCATGCACCGAGGCGATGTTGACCACCCGGCCATAGCCGCGCCGCGCCATCTCGGGCATCGCCGCCTGCATGGTGTGGAAGGCGGCGCTGAGGTTGATCGCCAGGATGTCGTTCCAGGCCCGGCGCGGCATCTCGGCCAGCGCGGCGGTGTGCTGGATGCCGGCATTGTTGACGAGGATGTCGGCCCCGCCCCAGGCTGCGACCGCGACCATCAACTCGTCGATGCGCTCGGGATTGCGCAGATCGCCCGGAAAGAACTCGGCCTGGGGCGCGCCCGCCTCCTTCAGCCGCTCGCAGGCCTCCTCGATCTGCGCGTCCCCGGCGATCCCGTGCACCGCGATGCGCGCCCCGGCCCCGGCCAGCGCCTCGGCGATGGCAAGGCCGATGCCCTGAACCGAGCCGGTCACCAGTGCGGTCTTTCCCGTCAGATCACTCATCTCTCCTCCTCCAGTCGTTTCCTGAGCTCGGTCTTGAGCACCTTGCCATAATTGTTCTTGGGCAGTTCGGGCAGCCGGACATAGGCCTTGGGTCGCTTGAAACGGGCGATGCGGTCCACGCAGAGCCGGTCCAGATCGGCGGGCTCGGCCTCGCCGACGATGAAGGCCACCACCTCCTCGCCCCAGTCGGGATGCGGACGGCCCACCACCGACACCTCGCGCAGGCCCGCATGGGTCAGCAGAACCTCCTCGACCTCGCGGGGATAGACGTTCGAGCCGCCGGTGATGATCACGTCCTTGGACCGGTCCTGCAGGGTGAGATAGCCCTCGGCGTCCAGAAAGCCCATGTCACCGGTCATCAGCCAGCCGTCCCTCAGCGCCCCGGCGCTGGCCGCCTCGTTCCGCCAATAGCCGGGCATCACCACGTCGCCGCGCACCATGATCTCGCCATGGACGCCGGGCGGCACCGCCTGCCCCGCATCGTCACCGATCCGCAGCTCGACCGGCGCCTGGGCGCGCCCGACGCTCTGCAGCCGCTCGCGCCAGCGCGGATGGCGGCGGTCCGCGACATCGGCGCGAGCCAGCGCGGTGATCCCCATCGGGCATTCGCCCTGGCCGTAGATCTGCACGAAGATCGGCCCGAAATGGTCGACCGCCTCGGTGATGTCGGCCAGGTACATCGGCCCGCCGCCATAGACCACGGTGCGCAGCCCCTCGCCGGTCTCGCCGAGGCGCTTGCCGGCCTCGGTCAGGCGCTTGACCATGGTCGGGGCGGCGAAGATCTGCGCGCTGCCGAAATCCTTCGCCAGATCGAAGATCTCGACCGGATCGAATCCGCCCGAGGCCGGGCAGACATGGCGCGCACCGGCCAGCACATGGACCATGTTGTAGAGGCCGGCACCGTGGCTCAGGGGCGCGGCATAGATCGCCGCGTCGCGGTGGGTGACCGGATCGACATCGCTCTGATAGGCCAGCGACATGGCGATCAGCATCCGGTTTGTGATCATCACCCCCTTGGGTCGCCCGGTGGTGCCCGAGGTGTAAAAGAGCCAGGCCAGATCCTCGGCCCGGCGCTCGACCGGGGCCGCAACCGCATCGTGGGCGAGGGCGTCGGCATGGTCCGCGCTGCCGATCTCGACCGCCCGGCGGGGCGCCGCCGCCTCGGCAAGGCTTGCGGTCAGGTCCGGCGAGGTGAAGCAGACCCCGGCGCCGCTGTCCTCCAGGATGAATGCCGCCTCGCGGCCGTGCAGCTTGGCGTTGATCGGCACCGCCACCGCGCCGGCATACCAGATGCCGTAGAGCGCGACGAGATAATCCGGGCAGTTCTTCATGAAGATCGCCACCCGGTCGCCGGGCGCCACGTCCTGCCCGGCCAGCCAGCCGGCAATGCGGGCGGCACTCTCGTGGAAGCCGGCGTAATCGGCCACTTGCGTGTGCCCGCAGAAGAGCGCCGGGCGCGCCGGGTGCGCCTGCGCCTGGCGCTGCAACCAGATGCCCAGGTTCATGGCGTCACCCCCGCGTGGCGCGGGTCCGCCCGCGCTTCACGCCCGATGGGCGTCCGTCCCGCGACTTGGATCATCTCGGCCCTCCCCTGTCCCGCGTCCCCAGTCTACAGCCTGCGCCGCCGCCCCTTCAATTCCGTAGAAATACCCGCCACTCTGCGGGCCATGAGTGATGTCGCCTTCGAATACGCCCCGGTCGGGCTGGCCGAGCTGGAGAACCGGATCATCCGGCGCTGCAACCGGCGCTTCGCGGCGATCTTCGGCGGCGCTCCCGACGATCATGCCAACCAGCCGGTGGCGGCGCTCTATCCCAGCCTTGCCGAATTCGAACGGATCGGCGCGCGCGGGCTGGCGGTGCTGCGCGAAACCGCCAGCTACAATGACGAGCGGATCATGCGGCGGCGCGACGGAGCGCTCTTCTGGTGCCGGGTGCGGGGCCGATCGCTGACCCCGGACGATCCGTTCCGCCACGGCATCTGGTCCTTCGCGGATCTCTCGGAGGAGCGCCCGGTGGTTGCGCTGACCCGGCGCGAGCGCGACGTGGCGATCCTGACCTGCCGGGGGCTCTCGGCCAAGGAGGTCGCCGCCGACCTGGGCCTTTCGCACCGCACGGTCGAGGCGCATCGCGCCCGGCTGATGGAGAAATTCGGCGCCCGCAAGCTGGCCGAGCTGGTCGCCAAGCTCTCGGGAATGCCGCTGTGAGCGCCCCGCCGGGCGCCGCCGCGTGCGCGAGGGCGCTTTTCACGACGCCGGCCATGCCCTATAAGCCCCGCAAGGCATCAATCCCGCGCATCAGACGGGCCCAGCAGAACCGGTCGAGGAACGCATGACAGACAAGAAACATGACACGGACGTGGCATTCATCAGGGCCCTGGCCGAGCTGCTGCGCGAGAACGATCTGACCGAGCTTCAGGTCAAGCGCGACTATGGCGAAGACGACAGCCTGAAGGTGCGGGTCAGCCGCATCCCGCCTGCGCCTGTCGCCGCACCGGCACCGGTGCAGATGATGGCGCCGATGGCCCAGCCCTCCGTCGCCGCCGCGCCGGCAGCGGCGCCCGCGCCGGGCGAGGTTCACGAGGATCCGGCCCGCCATCCGGGCGCCGTCACCTCGCCGATGGTCGGCACCGTCTACATGCAGGCCGAACCCAGCGCTCCGGCCTTCATCAGCGTCGGCGCCAGCGTCGCGGAGGGCGACACGCTGCTGATCGTCGAGGCGATGAAAACCATGAACCACATCCCGGCGCCGCGCGCCGGCACCATCCGGCGCATCCTGGTCGAGGATGGCGCGGCGGTCGAATACGGCACGCCCCTGGTCATCATCGAGTAAGGCGGCCTCATGTTCGACAAGATCCTGATTGCCAATCGCGGAGAGATTGCGCTGCGCGTGGTCCGGGCCGCCCGCGAGATGGGCATCAAGACGGTGGCCGTGCATTCCACCGCCGACAGCGACGCGATGCATGTGCGCATGGCCGACGAGTCGATCTGCATCGGCCCGCCGCCCAGCCCGCAGAGCTACCTGTCGATCCCGGCGATCATCTCGGCCTGCGAGATCACCGGCGCGCAGGCGATCCATCCTGGCTATGGCTTTTTGTCCGAGAACGCCAAGTTCGTGCAGATCGTCGAGGATCACGATCTGATCTTCATCGGCCCCACGGCCGAGCATATCCGGATCATGGGCGACAAGATCACCGCCAAGGACACGATGAAGGCGCTCGGCGTGCCCTGCGTGCCGGGCAGCGACGGCGGCGTGCCCGACCTGGCCGCCGCCCGGACGATCGCCGAGGAGATCGGCTATCCGGTGATCGTCAAGGCCACCGCCGGGGGCGGCGGCAAGGGCATGAAGGTCGCCCAGACCGCCGCCGACATGGAGCGCGCCTTCCAGACCGCGCGGGCCGAGGCCAAGAGCAATTTCGGCAANNGACGAGGTCTATATCGAGAAGTACCTGACCACGCCGCGCCATATCGAGATCCAGGTCTTCGGCGACGGCAAGGGCCGCGCGGTGCATCTGGGCGAGCGCGACTGCTCGCTTCAGCGCCGCCACCAGAAGGTCTTCGAAGAGGCCCCGGGCCCCGCGATCACCGCCGAGGAACGGGCGCGGATCGGCAAGATCTGCGCCGACGCGGTGGCCCGGATCGACTATGCCGGGGCCGGCACCATCGAGTTCCTCTACGAGAAGGGCGAGTTCTATTTCATCGAGATGNACCCGCCTGCAGGTCGAGCATCCGGTGACCGAGGCGGTGTTCGGCGTCGACCTGGTGCGCGAGCAGATCCGCGTCGCCGCCGGCCTGCCGATGTCCTTCGAGCAGGACAAGCTGCGCCTCAACGGCCACGCCATCGAGGTGCGGATCAACGCCGAGAAGCTGCCCACCTTCTCGCCCCGCCCCGGCCGGATCAGCCAGTACCACGCCCCGGGCGGTCTGGGGGTGCGGATGGATTCGGCGCTTTATGACGGCTACACGGTGCCGCCCTTCTACGACAGCCTGATCGGCAAGCTGATCGTCCATGGCCGCGACCGGCCCGAGGCGCTGGCGCGGCTGAAACGCTCGCTGTCGGAACTGATCGTCGACGGCATCGACACCACGATCCCGCTCTTTCACGCGCTGCTCGAAGAGCCCGACATCCAGAGCGGCGCCTATAACATCCACTGGCTGGAGCATTGGCTCGAGACCAACCTGGCGGACGGCTAGAAAGATGGGCCTCGGAGCATCCGCCAGCGCCCCTGCACGGTGCATCGCGCCCGATCCGGGCGGGCGCCCCGCGAAGACACGCGCGGCCCGGCCGACGAGGCGCGTTGCGCGCTAGCGGCGCGGCGCCGGCGGATGACCCTGACCCCCCAGCTTCTGCTGCACGGCTATTCCATCGGCATCTTCCCGATGGCCGAGCACCGGGACGATGCCGAGATCTTCTGGGTCGATCCGAAGCGGCGCGGGGTCCTGCCGCTGGAGGGGTTCCACATCTCGCGCTCGCTGGCCCGGCGGATGCGCAGAGGCGGCTACCGGATCACCGTCGATGCCGATTTCGCCGGAGTGGTGGCGGGCTGCGCCGACCGCGCCGAAACCTGGATCAGCGACGCGCTGCGCCGCCACTACCTGACCCTGCACGCCATGGGCCACGCGCATTCCCTGGAGGTCTGGGAGGGCCCGGTACTGATCGGCGGGGTCTATGGCGTGGTGCTGGGCGCCGCCTTCTTCGGCGAGAGCATGTTCTCGCGCCGCACTGACGCCTCGAAGATCGCGCTGGCGCATCTGGTCGATCGGCTGAACCGCGCCGGATTCACCCTCTTCGACACGCAGTTCCTGACCGATCATCTGGCCTCGCTGGGCGGCATCGAGATCCCCCGCGCCGAGTACCACCGCCGCCTGGACGCCGCGCTTTCCCGGCAGGCCGATTTCCTGGCCCC
>JAGRMU010000651.1:1058-1208 GCA_020441165.1 Sedimentitalea sp. | reverse complement strand
CGGCATGGTGCACCACCTCGCCGCGGTACTTGATCGATCCCTTGGTGACCTCGCCGCGCTCGGACTGCAGCAGGTTGCTGATCGCCTTCAGCGTGGTGGTCTTGCCCGCCCCGTTGCCGCCCAGAAGGGCGGTGATGCCGCCCTTGGGCA
>JAGRMU010000651.1:0-883 GCA_020441165.1 Sedimentitalea sp. | reverse complement strand
GGCCGCCGGACCGGAATGCATCAGTTGCCGCAATCCTGCGTCGGCCAGGGTTCGTTGGCCGTCGCATATTCCAACGCCTTCTCCTTCTCGAGCGGCGTGATCACCTCGGCATCCGCGGACAGCAGGTCGCTGGCCTTGACGAATTGCGTGCCATCCCACTCCAGAAGCCAACCGCCGGAATGGCCGGCGTGATCGGCGCAGGAGGTCGCGAAGGGCGGCACCATGCCGGTCATGCCAAGCTCGGCGATGCGCTCGTCGGTCAGGTTGATGTTCTCCAGACCCCAGCGCAATTCACCGGGCGTGATCTCGGCATGGCCGAACTCCGCCTGCGCGGCACGGATCCCCTCGGCAAGCATCATCGAGATCACCAGACCGCGCTGATAGAACACCTCGCCACGCTCTTCGTCGCTGGCCATCGACTTGCCGGCATCGACGACGTATTTCTGGATATCAGCCAGGACCGGCGCATCCGCCACTGGCGCGTTGAAGCTGATCGAGCGGTAGCCCTTGCCGTCCTGGCCGACGACCTGAAGGTCATCGCTGTGGCCCGACCACCAGACGCCGACGAACTGATCCATCGGGTAATTGGTCTTGGCGGCCTCGGTCAGCGCGCCGGTGTTCATCGCGCCCCAGCCCCACATGATCACATAGTCGGGACGCTCGCGCCGGATCTGCAGCCACTGCGCCGACTGGTTCTGCATCTCCTTCAGACCGACCGGGATCGGCAGCAGTTCAAAGCCGATCTGCTCGGCCTTGATCTCGAGATAGGGCAGCGGCTCCTTGCCGAAGGGATGATCGAGATGTAGGAAGGCGATCTTCTTGTCCGCAAAAACGATCATGTCCTCGCCGCCGAGGCCCTTGAGGATCATCGAGGCCGCATCCC
>JAGRMU010000167.1:6687-7313 GCA_020441165.1 Sedimentitalea sp. | reverse complement strand
GGGCCACCCCCCACAGACCGAACTGCCCGTTGCCGCCCCGGCGGCAATCCTTTATGTCCGATTGCGGAACAGGTGGGGGAAACCGAACGCCCGGGCATCCGCAAGGTGCGCAGGCAGGCCTCTCCCACGCCCCCACGGACAGCAAGGGATGAGATCATGACAGACGTAGTAATCGCTTCGGCGGCGCGCACCGGCGTCGGCAGTTTCGGCGGCTCTTTCGCCAACACCCCCGCCCACGATCTGGGCGCGGCGGTTCTGGAGGCCGTGGTCGCCCGCGCCGGGATCGACAAGGGCGAGGTCTCCGAGACCATCCTCGGCCAGGTGCTGACCGCCGCGCAGGGCCAGAACCCGGCCCGCCAGGCCCACATCAATGCCGGCCTGCCGCAGGAAAGCGCCGCCTGGGGCATCAACCAGGTCTGCGGCTCGGGCCTGCGCGCCGTCGCGCTGGGGGCCCAGCACATCCTGCTGGGCGACGCCGAGATCGTCGCCGCCGGCGGGCAGGAGAACATGTCGATGTCGCCCCATGCCGCCAACCTGCGCCAGGGCCACAAGATGGGCGACATGGCCTATATCGACACAATGATTCGCGATGGCCTCTGGGATGCCTTCAACGGCTATCACATGGG
>JAGRMU010000167.1:6181-6539 GCA_020441165.1 Sedimentitalea sp. | reverse complement strand
ACGTGGTGATGGACAGCGACGAGTATATCCGTCACGGCGCCACCATGGAGGCGATGGCGAAGCTGCGCCCGGCCTTCACCAAGGACGGCTCGGTCACCGCCGCCAACGCCTCGGGGCTGAACGACGGCGCCGCCGCCGTGCTGCTGATGAGCGCCGCCAATGCCGAGAAGCGCGGCATCGAGCCTCTGGCCCGCATCGCCTCCTACGCCACCGCCGGGCTCGATCCGTCGATCATGGGCGTCGGCCCGATCTTTGCCAGCCGCAAGGCGCTGGAGAAGGCCGGCTGGAAGGCCGAGGACCTCGACCTGGTCGAGGCCAACGAGGCCTTCGCCGCCCAGGCCTGCGCGGTCAACAAGGA
>JAGRMU010000167.1:0-6135 GCA_020441165.1 Sedimentitalea sp. | reverse complement strand
CCATCGGCCACCCGATCGGCGCCTCCGGCGCCCGGGTGCTCAACACGCTGCTCTTCGAGATGAAGCGCCGCGACGCCAAGAAGGGCCTGGCCACGCTCTGCATCGGCGGCGGCATGGGCGTGGCGCTCTGCGTCGAGCGCGACTGACGCCGTTCGGGGCGGGCCGGCGCCCGCCCCATCCATTCGAATTCCAACGCACTGACCCCTAAGGAGATTTCCATGCCCCGTACAGCCCTCGTGACCGGCGGAAGCCGCGGTATCGGCGAAGCCATTTCCAAGGCCCTGAAGGCGGCCGGCTACCAGGTCGCCGCCACCTATGCCGGCAATGACGACGCCGCCGCCAAGTTCACCGCCGAGACCGGCATCAAGACCTACAAGTGGAACGTGGCCGATTACGAGGAAAGCAAGGCCGGCATCGCATCGGTCGAGGCCGATCTCGGCCCGATCGACGTGGTCGTCGCCAATGCCGGCATCACCCGGGACGCGCCCTTCCACAAGATGACCCCCGAGCAGTGGCACCAGGTCATCGACACCAACCTCACCGGCGTCTTCAACACCGTGCACCCGGTCTGGCCGGGCATGCGCGAGCGCAAGTTCGGGCGGGTGATCGTGATCTCCTCGGTCAACGGCCAGAAGGGCCAGTTTGCGCAGGTCAACTATGCCGCCACCAAGGCCGGCGATCTCGGCATCGTGCGCAGCCTGGCGCAGGAAGGCGCCCGCGCCGGGATCACCGCCAACGCGGTCTGCCCGGGCTATATCGCCACCGAGATGGTGATGGCGGTGCCCGAGAAGGTGCGCGAGAGCATCATCGCGCAGATCCCCGCCGGCCGGCTGGGCGAGCCCGAGGAGATCGCCCGCTGCGTGGTGTTCCTGGCCTCGGACGAAGCCAGCTTCATCAACGGCTCGACGATCAGCGCCAACGGCGCGCAGTTCTTCGCCTGATCGCGCCCGAAGGCGCACCGCCGAACGCAATCCCGGGCCGGCCCGAAAGGGCTGGCCCTTTTCGTTGGGGCTCGCGGCAGGCGATGGCGCGAAACGCAAACCGCCCGCGACCTTTCTCAGGTCACGGGCGGCATATCAGGTCCCTCGCCACATTCGGCGGCGGGTCAGGAAGACAACCGTTCGATCTCTTCCTTGAGTTTCAGTTTCTGTTTCTTGAGTGTTGCCAGATGCAGCCCGTCCACACCAGGAGCCCGCTGGGCCTCTTCGACCTCCAAGCTCAGATGCTGGTGCTTCTTCTTCAGTTCCGTCAGGTGCGAGCTTACACTCATGGCAATCCTCCTCTGAATAAGTTGCGTCGTGATTTGAACATAGTTTGCGCGTTCTGTCACGCCAGCCCTGCGGGTCAGGGATAAAGAATTATTGACCGGGCCAGGCCAGCGCCGCGCCCTCCCGCAGGACTGCGGAGATTTCGGGCAGATAGTCGTCGCCGTCGCGCATGTGACCCCCGCCCGCATGCAGGACCATCGGCGCGTGCAGCACGAAACCGGCGCGCCCGCCCTTGCGCGCGCGCAGGATCACGAGGTCCGGCGGGCGGCCGGCGCGCGCGGCGAGTGGCAGCACCTCCAGCGATCCCAGTCGCGCCTCGCAGGCGACCAGCATCTCGGGCAGGCGCTGGGTGCGCTGGATCATGTGCAGATGCCCGCCCGGCGCCAGCCGGCGCGCGGCGATGGCGATCCAGTCGGCCAGCGGCGTGACCTCGCCCAGGGCGCGGGCGCGCCCGCCATCGCGCGCGGCGCTGTGGGCCCCGGCGGCATAGTAGGGCGGATTGGCGAGGACGTGGTCGAAGCGCTCCTGCCGCAGCGGCGCCGGCAGATCGCTCAGGTCGGCGCAGACAACCGTCAGGTCCGCGCCGTTCAGCGCGGCATTGCGCCGCGCCAGATCGGCATAGCCCGGCTGGATCTCGACCCCGGTCAGGCGCAGCCCCGGCACCCGCGCCGCGAGGCAGAGCGCCGCCGCCCCCGCCCCGCAGCCCAGGTCCAGCACGCTCTGCCCGGCCCGCGCCGGCACCGCCGCCGCCAGCAGCACCGGATCGATCCCGGCGCGATAGCCCCGGCGCGGCTGCCAGAGCCGCAGCCGCCAGCCCAGGAAGCCGTCGCAGCTGAGCGCCTCGTCGTCCCGGTCGCTCACCGGCCGAAGGGGATGCCGTTGTCG
This sequence comes from Sedimentitalea sp., assembly GCA_020441165.1. Classification (GTDB taxonomy): domain Bacteria; phylum Pseudomonadota; class Alphaproteobacteria; order Rhodobacterales; family Rhodobacteraceae; genus JAGRMU01. Next base: position 3,982 of record JAGRMU010000167.1, on the reverse strand, counting down.
CGCATCACCCGGCAGGCGCGGTCGAAATCGGCCTCGCGCACCATCATCCGGCGCGGGAAAATCCCGATCCCGCCCTCCAGAATGCTCATGTTTACGTCCATCTCAAAGCAGTCTATATCCTCGCCCTGAAGAAGGGCGGAGGCAAAGGCCATCACGGTCGGATCGGTGCTGCGCAGAAGTTCCTTCATGAATCAGGATGTAAGGGCATGGCGGGGCAGAAGTCGAGCCTTCCTGCAGGAGCGTGATGGACACCGCGACAGTCGCCAAACCGCATGACCGTCTGGCCGCGTTGCTGGCCGAGGACATGGCGGGTGTGAACCAGCTGATCCGCGCCCGGATGGCCTCGGAACACGCCCCCCGCATCCCCGAGGTCACCGCGCATCTGGTCGAGGCCGGAGGCAAGCGGCTGCGCCCGATGCTGACCCTGGCCGCGGCCCGGCTCTGCGGCTATGCCGGCACCGATCACGTCAAGCTGGCCGCCACGGTCGAGTTCATCCACACCGCGACGCTGCTTCATGACGACGTGGTGGACGAAAGCGCCCAGCGGCGCGGCCGGCCCACCGCCAACCTGCTGTGGGACAACTCCTCCAGCGTGCTGGTCGGCGATTACCTCTTCGCGCGCAGCTTCCAGCTGATGGTCGAGACCGGCTCGTTGCGGGTGCTCGACATCCTCGCCAATGCCGCCGCCACCATCGCCGAGGGCGAGGTGTTGCAGCTGACCGCGGCCCGCAACCTGGCCACCGACGAATCGGTCTATCTGCAGGTGGTGCGCGGCAAGACCGCGGCGCTGTTCTCGGCGGCGACCCAGGTCGGCGGGGTGATCGCGGCGGCGCCCGAAGCGCAGGTGCAGGCGCTTTACGCGTATGGCGACGCGCTCGGGATCGCCTTCCAGATCGCCGACGACCTGCTCGACTACCAGGGCGACAGCGCCGCCACCGGCAAGAATGTCGGCGACGATTTCCGCGAACGCAAGCTGACCCTGCCGGTAATCAAGGCGGTCGCCCGCGCCGATGCCGAGGAGCGCGCCTTCTGGCAGCGCACCATCGAGAAGGGCCGGCAGACCGAGGCCGATCTCGATCACGCGCTGGCGCTGATGGAACGGCATGGCACGCTGGAGGCGACCCGCCTCGATGCCTGCCGCTGGGCCGACACCGCGAAGGCAGCGCTGGCGCCCCTGCCCGACGCGCCGCTGCGCGCGATACTGCGCGACCTGGCCGATTACGTGGTCGCCCGCCTCTCCTGATCCGCGCGCCCTGCCCCGGCACGGCCGTCGCTGCCGGCCAGCTGCGTCGCCCGCACCCACCAGCCGGGATGCGCCGCACCGATCCGCGCCGCCGCGCGCTCGGCCTCGTCGGGCGCGGCGAAAAGACCAAAACAGGTCGCGCCCGAGCCACTCATCCGCGCCAGCAACGCGCCTGCGTCCTCCAGAGCCGCAAGGCAGGCCCCGACCTCTGGCGCCAGCGCGCAGGCGGGCGCCTGCAGATCGTTGCGCTGATCCCCCAACCACGTGGCGCAGTCGCGCACATCCGAAAAGCCGGGGATCTCCGGCATCGGCGGTCCGAAGCACGACATGGCCCGGAACACCGCCCCGGTGGAGAGCGCAACACCGGGGTTGACCAGCACCGCCGGCAGCGGCGGGATACCGGGGACCGGCTCGACGCTCTCGCCCGCGCCCTGCATCCGCGCCGGGCGCGCCGCCATGCAGACCGGCAGATCGGCGCCGAGCGCCATCAGGTCGTCCACCTCGATCCGCTCCGCCGCGCCCAGCGCGCGCAGCACCGCTGCCGCGTCCGATGACCCGCCGCCGATCCCGGCAGCGGCGGGCAGGTGCTTCTCGAGGGTGATCGCCAGCCCCTCGGCCCCGGCCAGCCCGGCCGCCCGCAGCGCCAGGTTGCGCCCGTCCTCCGGCACCCCCGCCGCCATCGGGCCGGTGACCGTCAGACTCGGCCGCTTCGCCGGGCGCAGCCAGATGCGGTCGCCGAGCGCCGCGAAAACCACCAGCGAATCGAGCAGGTGATAGCCATCGGCGCGGCGGCCGGTCACATGCAGGGTGAGGTTGATCTTGGCCGGCGCGAAGGCCTCGGTCGCGGCCCGGTCAGCCGCCGTCATTGGCCACGGTCAGCGGCGGCGAGCCTTCCTCGGCCAGCACCGCGTCGAGCCCGATCTCGAGCTTGCGGCGGATGCGCTCGGGGTCGGCCTCGCCGTCGCTGTCGTCGCGGTCGATGAACGACAGCGCCCGCTTCCACTGGAACTCGGCCTCCCGGTGCCGGCCCACGGCCCAGAACACGTCGCCCAGGTGGTCGTTGACTACCGGGTCCACCGGCATCAGCTCGACGGCGGTTTCCATGTGCCCGACCGCCTCGTCATAGCGCCCCAGCCGGTAGAGCACCCAGCCGAGGCTGTCGACGATATAGCCGCTGTCGGGGCGCGCGGCGACGGCGCGCTCGATCATCTCCAGCGCCTCGTCGAGGTTGATCTGCTTCTCGACCATCGAATAGCCCAGGTAGTTCAGCACCTGCGGCTGGTCCGGGTTCAGCTTCAATGCCTCGCGAAAATCGGCCTCGGCCTTGTCCCAGTTGCCCAGCCGCTCGTGGCTGATCCCGCGCGCGTAATGCAGGAACCAGGTCGCGGGGGCCTCCGCGACGGTGTGCTCCAGCGCCTTGTCATAGGCCGCGACGGCGCCGGCATAGTCCTCTTCCTGTCGCTCCAGATCGCCCAGCTGCGACTGCACCGCCGGCAGGGTCGGATAGCTGCGCGCCAGCTGCTCGAGCACCTCGATGGCGGCATTGGGCTTGGCGGCACGGCGCAGCGCCTCGGCGCGGCCCAGTTCGGCGACATAGAAATCTGGATCGTCCTTGGGAACCTGCTTGTAGGTGGCCACCGCCAGATCGTACTGGCCGAGACTGTCCAGCAGTTCGGCGCTCAGCAGCACCGCGTCGGTGTGGTCGGGCCGCAGGTAGGTCGCCATGCGCGCATAGAGCAGCGTGTAGTCGTCCGCCGCCTCGCCGCGCAGCGCCCGGCCCACCGAGAAGAACACCTCGGCCAGTCCATCGCGGGGCGTGCGCACCAGGCTGAAGGGCAGCTGCTCGCCCGCCTCCAGCCGCTCGGCCAGCGCCACCAGACCCGGCTCGGTATTGCGCCCGAAGGCGTCGGTCAGCAGCGCCAGCGCATCGTCGTTGCGCTCCAGCTGCGACAGGATCTCGATCCGGGCGAGGGCGGCGCGGCGGGTGACCACCGACAGCCCGGCGGTCTGGTCGGAAAAGATCGCCTCGGCGCCCTCGAAATCGCCCACCGAGGCCAGCGCCATCGCCTTGTGGAAGAGCGCGAAATCGCGCAGCCCCGCCTCCTGCGCCACCTTGTCGAACTGCTCGAGCGCCTGCGCCACCGAGCCGGCGCCCATATGTGCCCAGCCGGCGACAAGCCCGTCCACCAGCGGCCCGATCCCGAGAACCTGGGGATCGCGGGCCAGCAGCGTCTCGAAATCGCCCTTGGCGATGAGGTTGCCGACCACCACCATGTGGGCGACCTGCGCGTTGAGGCCCTGGGCCTCCATGTATTCGGCGACCGGTAGCGCCTGGTCCAGCCGGCCGAGCGCCAGCTGCGACAGGACGGCGTTCTCCATCAGCTCGGGATTGTCGCGATCGGTGGCCAGGGCCTGGGTGTAATAGCGCGCGGCGGTCTCGAAATCGCTTTCATAGATCGCCTGGCGCCCGGCCAGATAGGCGCCCGCACCGGCCATCGCCGGCGCTGCGGGCAGGCCGAAGGCCAGAACGGCCGCCATGGCGGCCCCCGCCGCGGTTCGAAACATGCACATCACCAGCTTTCCGCCCCATCCGTCGTCGATGGCAGGCAAACTAGAGCGCCCGGCCCGGCTGTGCAATGGCGCGCCGGCACAGGTCGCGCGGCCCGCGCCGATTTCCGATCACATGTTCGGGTAATTCGGCCCGTCGCCGCCCTGCGGCGTGGTCCAGGTGATGTTCTG
>JAGRMU010000166.1 GCA_020441165.1 Sedimentitalea sp. | reverse complement strand
GCGAGAACACCCCGAGGCTCTTGACACCGGCGAGGGCGGTGTACCTGAACGCCAGATCGGCCCGCGCGGTCTGCGCATAGTGATGGGCCAGGGTCTCGGCAACCTCCGGCAGGCGGTTGGCGTTGCGCCGCTCCAGCGCCTCGGCAATGGCCAGATGCAGCTCGGACCGCCGCGCCGCCAACAGGGCGTGATAGACCGTGTCGCGCAGCAGCACATGCTTGAACATGTAGTCCGAGGTCTCGCCCTCGGGATAAAGGATGTCGAGCGCCTCGAGCCGTTGCAGCGCCGCGCCGATCTCGCCCTTTTGCCCCGCGACCTGCGCCAGCAGTCCCGGATCGAAGCGCCGCCCGATGGTGGCGGCGGCCTGCAGCAGCGCGCGGTCCCGGGGCTGAAGCTGATCGATCCGCGCCGCGAGCAGCCCCTGCATGCTGGCGGGCAGCGCGCTCTCGCCCAGGGCCGCGTCGAAGGCGACCTGCCCCGCCTCGACCCTGAGCGCCCCCTGCTCGACCAGAAAGCTCAGGATCTCCTCACCGAAAAGCGGATTGCCGCCGGCCCGGTCGACCACCTGCCGGACCAGCGCATCGGGCAGCGCCGCGACCCCCAGCCGGGTCTGCACCAGGTCGCGGATATCGTCTTCGGTCAACGGCTTCAGCGCCACCCGGCGCAGCTCTGCACGGTCCTGCCAGGCGATCCGGTATTCCGGCCGCCGCGTGGTCAGGATCATTAGATTGGCGAACCCGCCGCTCTCGATCAGCCGGGCCAGCGCCTCCTGCGAGGCGCCGTCGATCCAGTGGATGTCCTCGAGCAGCAGGATCACTTGCCCCTGCGCGCACTGCGCCCGCAGAAGCGCCGGCAGCAGATCGCGCGTGCGCAGGCCGATCAGGACCCCGTCGAGCCGGTCGAGCACCCCGGCCGGCGGGCTCTGGCCCAGAAGGTTCAGCAACAGGCCGAGGTTTTCCGGCCCGTCCAGCCCGGCGCGCTCCAGCCCGGTGCGCAGCTTGCGCTCGATCTCGGCCGCCTCGTCGCCCGCCTGAATGCGGAACGAGCTACGCACCACCTCGATGAAGGGAAAGAACGGCACGTTCTGGCCGACCGCCGTGCAGTGGCCGGTGAAGACACGCGCCTGCCGGGCCTCGGGGCTGCGCAGGAACTCGAACACCAGCCGCGTCTTGCCGAGGCCCGGCTCGGCCACCAGGTCGGCGACGCGCAGCCCGCCGGCCGCCTCGCCGAGTGCCTCGCCGAGCACGGCCAGCTCGGCATCGCGGCCGACATACTGGCTGAGCCCGCGCCCCAGCGAGGCATCGAACCGTCTGGCCCCCTCGCGCACGGCCTTCAGGCGCCAGAGCTTCTGCGGCTTGGCGATTCCCTTTACGACATGCTCGCCGTCGAAACTCATCTCGACCAGCCATTGCACCAGGCCCCGCGTCGTGTCGCAGAGCAGGGTGCCGCCCTCGGGCGCCAGCGACTGGATGCGCGAGGCCAGGTTGACGGTGTTACCGACCGCGGTCAGTTCGGCATCCGCCCCCTCGACCGCCGCCACCACCACCGACCCCGAGCACACACCGACCCGCATCACCGGCCGCACGCCGAACCGGGCGGCGATGTCCTCCGCGGCCTCGGCGAAGCTGCGGTGGATCGCGAGGGCGGCGGTGCAGGCGCGCAGCGCGGCATCCTCCAGCGCGTCGGGAATGCCGAAGATCGCCATGATGCTGTCCCCCGCAAAGCCGCGCAGCGCGCCGCCATGGCCCTGCACGATCTCGGCCAGCCGGTCATAGATCATCCGGGTGAAATGGACGGAGTCCTCTTCGCCGAGCTGCTCCACCAGCGCGGTATAGCCGACCATGTCGGTGAAAAGCACCGAGACCAGCCGGCGTTCGGCCTGCTGCGGCAGCGCCGCAGAACCGGAGGATGGGGCGGGGGTCACCATGACCGGCAGATCCTAGCACGACCCGGCGGGATCAAGCTACTGGCCGATGTGCACTGGCGGGTGCGTTACGGCCACTCCCAGTCGCCGGCCTGATCATGCAGTTTCAACCCCGGGCGCGGCCAGCGGGTGCGATAGATCTTGCCGGTGCTCGACGCGGTGATCCAGACATCGCACATGTCCGCGCCGCCGAAACAGAGGTTTGTGGTGAACAGATCGGGAACGCCCAGGTGCTCGGTGGATCCATCGTCCGGGTTGAAGACGGTAATGCCGCCATTGAAGATCGTGCCCACGCAGACGCGCCCGTCCGCTTCCACCTTGAGGCTGTCGAGCCATTGATAACCCGGCAGGGTCTGCACCACGTTGCCCGGCATCCCCGGCAGCGGCCCGGGCCCGAGCTTGCCCGGCCCGAGGATCTTCATCACCCAGAGGCGTCCGAACACGGTGTCGGACACATAAAGGCTGTTTCCGTCCGGTGATATCCCGATGCCGTTGGCGGTGGGAACGATGGCGGCGCGGGTCAGCGCCTTGCCGTCGATTCTGGCATAGTAGACGGCGCCCGACTCGCTGGTCAGGCCCTCCTGCATGCCGGTATCGGTGAACCAGAACCCGCCCGTCTTGTCGAAGACGATGTCGTCGGGCGCGATCAGGCACTTTCCCTTGTATTTGCAGTAGAGCGTGGTGACCGCTCCGGTCTCCAGGTCGACGCGCTGGATCGACCCGCCCTCGTAGTTCGGACGCACCGGGCTGGGGATGGTGATCTCGCGCGCCGGATCGGGGGTCTTGCCAGAGCCGGGCGGGGCCTCGGGATCATAGGGCTCGAAGCTGTAGACGCCGCCGTTGTTGCAGACATAGGCCGCGCCATCCGGCCCGATGGCGGTCCCGTTCGGACCGCCGGGCAGCTTGGCCACGTCGACCAGCGCACCGTCCGGCATCAGGCGCCGGAGCAGCTGGTCCTTGATGTCGACGAAAAGGACCGAGCCGTCCGCCATCGCGACCGGGCCTTCGGGAAATCCCAATCCGCTGGCGACTTCGGTAAGATCGAGTGTCATGGCTGCGCTCCCTGCGGCATCGGGTGTCAAAATGCGGCGCGTGTCGAAAGGCCGGCGCGCCCGGTGCCGCGGTCTGCCCGGCGCGCGCAAAGATGGGTCACTGGAAACCCGGCCACCTTAGCCACCGGCGGGCGATCCCGCAACCGGCGACTGCCGGCGCATCGGTGCAACCGAGAGCATGCGCAGGCTGCGCCCCGTCGGGCTTACGGTCCTTTCAGGCGCGCCGGACGCTCTGCACAATGCGAGGCGCTTCCCGCGTCAGGTTGCGCGCGCCTTGCGCCGGCCCGCCAGGATCCCGGACTCCAGGATAATGCTCGAGACCAAGTGCTCGCGGCGATAGGCCATGATGTGCACCCCGGCGACGCCCTCGATGGCGCGTAGCTGCTGCATCAGCTCGATGCAGATCGTCTTGCCCTCCTCCGAGGGGTTCTTGGCCCCCTCCATCCGCGCGATCAGTGCGTCCGGGATGTGAATGCCCGGCACGTTGCTGCGCATCCACCGCGCCGCCTTGGCCGAGGCCAGCGGGCCGACGCCGGCGATGATGAACACCCGCTTGTCCGCCCCCTCGCCGCGCACCCGCGCCATGAACCTCTCGAAGAGGGGGATGTCGTAGATATAGTTGGTCTGGATGAACTCGGCCCCCGCCGCGATCTTCTTGATCAGCCGGTCGGGCCGCCAGTCATGGGGCGGGATGCAGGGGTTCTCGGCGGCGCCCAGAAACAGCAGCGGCGGGCGGGTGATCTTGCGCCCGGACAGGAACACGCCCTTGTCGCGCATCGTCCGGATCGTCCGCAGCAGGGTGAGCGAGTCGAAATCGAAGACCGGCTTCGCCCCCGGCTGGTCCCCCACCCCGACCCCGTCGCCAGTCAGGCAGAGCACGTTGGTCACCCCCAGCGCCGCGGCGCCCAGCACGTCGCCCTGGATCGCGATCCGGTTCCGGTCGCGGCAGGAGATCTGGTAGACCGGAGAATAGCCGGCGCGGGTCAGCAGGGCGCAGATCCCGATCGAGGACATGTGGCAGTTGGCGCCGGACGCATCGGTGGCGTTGATCGCGTCCACCACCTCGCCCAGCGGCTGCGCGGCGGCGTAGACATCCTCGGCATCGGCGCTGTCGGGCGGGTTCAGCTCGGCGGTCACCGCGAAGCGGCCCGAGCGCAACACCCGCTCGAGACGGCTGTGCGAGACATGGCCCTCAGGGGGCGCGCGGTAGGTCAGATCGCCCGGCCCGCCGGCCCCGGAGGCGCTCATCGCTCGGTCTCCTGGCGGGTCGCCCGGGCCGGCTCGACGCTTAGCGGCGCCGATGCCGGCTCCTGCCGGCGCGCCTCGGGGAAGGCCCGGGCCAGGGCGGCGCGCGCGGCGTCGCGGCTCTCGCGCAGGCGCTGCGCCTTCTCGCGGCTGACCCGCAGCCAGGAGGACGAGCCGGCCAGGCAATGCTCGACGGGGGGCAGCACCTCGCGGATGCGCGGCAAGCCGTCCTGCATCCGCCCGGCGCCGTCCCAGGCCAGCACCCAGACGCATTTCATCTGCGGCTTGACCTCGCAGAAGCCGCCCTCGCGCACGCCGCCGCAGGGGCCGTTGCGCAGCTGCTTGGGACAGTTCATCGGACAAGACATGCCGGTCGAGGAGAGCACGCATTGCCCGCACATCCGGCAATCGAACAGAAGCGCCTTGACGCCCCGCTCGACCAGGGCGACGGGCCGCTCGATCCGGTTGTAGCCGATGCGCGAGAACAGCGGATCGAGCGCGACCATCACGCGCTCGACGCCCTTGTAGATGCGTTCGAAGCCGCGCGCATGGCGCACCGCGAACAGGCGTATGCGATACATCGTCGGTCCTTTCCCCGCCCAGGGGTTGCTCTGGACCCGATGCTAGCGATGCCGACCCGCCCTTGCCAAGGATCCTGTAGAACCTCGGGCAGATAAATCGCCCGGTCCGACCTTGGAGCCGCTGTGGAGGCGTCGAATTGGAGGGCGGCACCGATTCCGGACATGGACGAGCGCGGTCGCGCGCAGCACCGCTTGCGCCACGCATTCCGGGAGGTTGCCTCGGCTGTCGCGCCGCCAAGACGCCACCGCGCGGCAACCTCCCGCCGCGGGGAGCAACCGTCCCCCGCACAACCGCGCGGGGGACGGGTTTTCGATCAGGCCGCGAGGTCGAACCGGTCGGCGTTCATCACCTTGGTCCAGGCCGCCACGAAGTCCTTGACGAACTTCTCGGCGCTGTCGTCCTGGGCATAGAGCTCGGCATAGGCGCGCAGGATCGAGTTCGAGCCGAACACCAGGTCGACCCGGGTCGCGGTCCATTTCACCTCCCCCGTCTTGCGATCGCGCAGCTCGTACAGACCGTTCTCGACCGGCACCCAAGCGTAGCGCATGTCGGTCAGGTTGACGAAGAAGTCGTTGGTCAACTGCCCCTCGCGGTCGGTGAAGACCCCGTGCTTGCTGCCGCCGTGATTGGCGCCGAGGGCCCGCATCCCGCCGACCAGCACGGTCATCTCGGGTCCGGTCAGCCCCATCAGCTGGGTCCGGTCGAGCATCATCTCCTCGGGGCTGACGGCGTAGTCGTCCTTCAGCCAGTTGCGATAGGCGTCGGCCAGCGGCTCCAGCGGATCGAAGCTGGGCGCGTCGGTCATCTCGTCGGTGCAATCGCCCCGCCCCGGCGCGAAGGGGACCGCGATGTCGTGCCCGGCGGCCTTGATCGCCTGCTCGATGCCGACATTGCCGGCCAGCACGATGACGTCGGCGACGCTCGCCCCGGTCTCCCTGGCAATCGGCTCGAGCACCGAGAGCACGCGCGCCAGGCGCTCGGGCTCGTTGCCGGCCCAGTCCTTCTGCGGCGCCAGGCGGATGCGCGCGCCATTGGCGCCGCCGCGATAGTCGGAGTCGCGGAAGGTGCGGGCGCTGTCCCAGGCGGTGGCGACCATGTCGGCGACGGACAGCCCGCTGGCGGCGATCTTCGACTTCACCGCGTCCACGTCATAGCCGGTCGGGCCTACGGGCACCGGATCCTGCCAGATCAGATCCTCTTGCGGGACTTCGGGTCCGATGTAGCGGGCGCGCGGTCCCATGTCGCGATGGGTCAGCTTGAACCAGGCCCGCGCGAAGGTGTCGCGGAAATACTCCGGATCGGCCATGAACTTCTTGCAGATCGCGTTGTAGGCCGGATCGAAGCGCATCGCCATGTCGGCATCGGTCATGATCGGGTTGTGACGCTTGGTGGGATCGGAGGCGTCGAGAGGCTTGTCCTCTTCCTTGATGCCGATCGGCTCCCACTGCCAGGCGCCCGCCGGGGATTTCTGCAGCCACCAGTCATAGCCGAAGAGAAGGTCGAAATACCCCATGTCGAATTCGGTGGGCCGGGTGGTCCAGGCGCCCTCGATCCCCGAGGTCACCGCGTTGGCGGCCTTGCCGTTCATGTTCGGGTTGTGCCAGCCGAGGCCCTGCATCTCGAGCCCGGCGGATTCGGGGTCGGGCCCCAGCATCGAGGCGTCGCCGTTGCCGTGGCACTTGCCGATGGTATGTCCGCCGGTGGTCAGCGCGGCGGTCTCCTCGTCATCCATCGCCATCCGGGCGAAGGTCTCGCGGACCTGCGCGGCGGTCTTCAGCGGGTCGGGCTGGCCGTTCACCCCCTCGGGGTTCACGTAGATCAGGCCCATCTGCACCGCGGCCAGCGGGTTCTCCATCGTCGTCGGGTCGTCGAGGCTGCCATAGCGGCTGTCGGACGGGGCGAGCCATTCCTGCTCGGCGCCCCAGTAGGTGTCCTTCTCGGGGTGCCAGATATCCTCGCGCCCGAAGGCGAAGCCGAAGGTCTTCAGGCCCATCGACTCGTAGGCGACGTTGCCGGCCAGCACGAAGAGATCTGCCCAGCTGAGCTTGTTGCCGTATTTCTTCTTGATCGGCCAGAGCAGGCGACGGGCCTTGTCGAGGCTGACATTGTCCGGCCAGGAGTTCAGCGGCGCGAAGCGCTGGTTGCCCGAGCCGGCACCGCCGCGCCCGTCGGCCAGACGGTAGGTGCCCGCGACGTGCCAGGCCATGCGGACCATCAGCCCGCCGTAATGGCCCCAGTCCGCCGGCCACCAGTCCTGGCTGTCGGTCATCAACGCGGTCAGGTCGGCCTTCAGCGCCTGAACGTCGAGCGATTTCACCGCTTCGCGATAGTCGAAATCGGGTCCGAGCGGGTTGGACTTGATGTCGTGCTGGTGGAGGATGTCGAAGTTGAGCGCGTTGGGCCACCAGCCCGTGTTGCTGGCGCCCGAATGGGTCAGCCCGCCATGCATCACCGGACACTTGCCGATCGGTTGTGCGTCATTTCCGTCCATCTGGTCTCTCCTTGTGATCGAGGCGCGGGTCGCCGGGGCGATGGGCAAGAGCGGCGCATGGCATTCTAGCCGGAGCCGAAGGACTCGAATCGACATCCCCCCGGAGTCGGCCTGTCTCTATCAGCAATCGGGAATTATCGTAACTTTCATTTTCTAATCATGTTCATAGCTTTGCGTTATCGCGAAGTCGGCGCTTGCCAGCGGCGCAGATGCGTCCAGTGCGAAATCACGCCACGCGAAACCGATTGACTCTCCGGGGCGCAGCCCCGGGTCGCGTCCACCCTCGGGCCGAGCGCGATCCTCAGCGCATGGAGCGAAGCCATACCAACAGGACCCACCTTGCCCTATCGGCGCGGCACCCGCGGAATCCGCGTCGGGTTGAGGCGATAGTTGCGTTCGGCATGGGGCGGGCGGCCGTG
>JAGRMU010000650.1 GCA_020441165.1 Sedimentitalea sp. | reverse complement strand
TCCGGTAAACCCGGGGCGGTTCACGATGATCGTCTCCGCGGCGCTCATCGCGGGTTGCACCACGCTCTGGACCGAGGACATGCAGGATGGCCTTGTGGTGGAAGGCCAGCTTCGGCTGGTGAATCCCTTCGCCTGACCGGTCGGGTTCGCGCCATCCTATGGGTGGGTAGACCTGGCCTACATCACCGCTTCGATGAGAAACGGGCCGGGTTCGGCGGCGGCGTCCTCGATGGCGCGCTGCAGCTCGGCGGCATCCTCGACGCGGCGGCCGGGCACGCCCATGCCGCGCGCCAGCGAGACGAAATCCAGCGCCGGCCGGTCGAGATCGAGCATGTTCAGCGCATCCGGCCCCGGGTTGGCCCCGACATTGCGCAGCTCCAGCTTGAGGATCTCGTAGCTGCGGTTGGAGAAGATCACGGTGGTGACGTTCAGCCCCTCGCGCGCCTGCGTCCACAGCGCCTGGATCGTGTACATGGCCGAGCCGTCCGCCTGGCAGGCGATCACCGGCCGGCCCGGCGCGCCGAGCGCGGCGCCGGTCGCCAGCGGCAGGCCGATGCCGATCGAGCCGCCGGTCAGCGCCAGCCAGCTGACCGGGGCCGAGCCGGCGCAGGCCGGAAAGACATCGCCGCCCGCGGTCACCATCTCGTCGGTCACGACGGCGCCCTCGGGCAGGGCGCGGGCGATGGCGGCGGCCAGGGCCTGGCGGGTGATCGGACCGGGCTGCGGCGCCGGGGGCAGGGGCGTGTCGACGGGTTTGCCGGGTTTCGCCCCGACCCGGTCGGCCAGCGCGGCGAGGGCCAGGGGTCCGTCGCCGTCGAGTCCGGCCAGCACGGTGATCTCGCAGGTCTCGGGCAGGACCAGGCTGGGCCGGTCCGGATAGGCGAAGAAGGCGACCGGGGGCACGGTCTCGACCAGGATGGCGTGCGCGTAGGGGCGCAGGCAGTCCAGCGCGGCGTCGATCGGGTAGGGGATCTTGGGCACCTCGAACCGGCCCGCCCCGCGCTCGATCCGCCGGTTCGAGACCGGGGCGTGGACGCGCGCGCCGGTCCGCTCGGCGATGCCCTGCAGCAGGGCCAGCGCGGCGGGGTCCTCGAGCACGGAATTGCCGACCAGCAGCACCGTTCGTTCGCCCCACTCGAGCGCTCTGACCGCCGCGGAAAGGGCGGTCTCGTCCAGCGGCGCGGGGCCGTCCGGCGTCACGGGCGCCGCCATCCTGCCGCCCGCGTCCCAGCCGATATCGGCGGCGGCGATCAGCGTCGCGACCCGGCCGGGCCGGCCCCGCGCCGCGGCCAGCGCCGCCATCGCGTCGGCGGCGAAGGTCTCGGCCGAACGCGCCGCGCGCACCCAGTCGCTGAACGGGGCGGCCGCCGCGCCGACATCCGC
>JAGRMU010000649.1 GCA_020441165.1 Sedimentitalea sp. | reverse complement strand
TGCGCGAGATCACCCAGACCGAGGGCTTCGATCTGAACGAGCTGGACGGGGCGGCGGCCGGGGCGACGCTTCGGTCCGAGCCGAGCTTCGCGCTGTCGGTGGCGCCGGTGATCCTCGTGATCGCGGTCAACTTCCTGTTCCTGCAGCTCGTCCTGCCGCGCATGGATACCGGGTTTCTGGCGCTGCCGCTTTTCGGCGAGACCTCGATCGAGGCGGTGCGCGGGGTCTGGTCGATCGTCGTGGCGCTGCTGGTGTCGATCGCCTTCCTGCTGGCGACCAGCTGGCGCCGCCTGGCGGATCCCAAGCGCTCGCTGAACCAGGGCGCGGATGCCTCGGTGCTGCCGATCTTCAACACCGCCAGCCTGGTCGGTTTCGGCGGGGTGATCGCGGCGCTGCCGGCGTTCGAAACGATCACCGACGCGATGCTGCGCCTCAGCGACGGCAATCCGCTGGTCTCGGTCGCGGTCTCGGTTGCGACGCTCTCGGCGATCACCGGCTCGGCCTCGGGCGGGATGAGCATCGCGCTTGATGCGCTGGGGGCGACCTTCGTCAGCATCGCCGCGCAGACCGGCACGTCGCTGGAGGCGATGCACCGGGTCGCGGCGGTCGCCGCCGGCTCGCTGGACTGTCTGCCGCACAATGGCGCGGTGATCACCGTGCTGGGCATCTGCAAACTGACCCACAAGGAGGCCTATTTCGACATCTTCATGGTCGCCGTGGTCTTCCCGCTGATCTCGCTGGTGGCCATCATCGCGCTGGCCACGGTCTTCGGCGGGTTCTGACTAGCGGCCCGCAGAGCACCCGATTGCGGCATTTATGCGCGGCATGGCGGCAACGACCTGCAAACAATCGACTTTCGCGAAAATCTGTGAGAGTTTGGCCTTGTGGGAAGGAATGACGGTGCGGGTGGGATGATCGGTATGTCGCGGTTCTGCGGTCTTTTGACATTGAGTCTGGCGCTGGCGGGACCGGCGGTGCTGGCGCAGGGCGCCGCGCCGGATGCCGCGCAGACCGAACCCTCCGCCGCCGCGATGCGCAAGGTGCTCACCCTGCTCGAGGACGAGATCGCCACGCTGCGCGAGGACCGCGAAGGGCTGATCTGGACCATCGCCGAGGCCAAGGAACGTCTGGACGCGCTGACCGGCCAGGTTGCCGATCTGGAGCGGCGCAAGGACGAGGGCACGGCGGCGCTCGCCGAGCAGGGCGCGCGGGTGGAGGGGCTTGAAGCGCAAGCCGCTGAGACCGAGGGCGGGCTCGAGGCGCGACGGGCGGAGCTGCAGGATCTCGAGGGCCGGATCGAGCAGTCGACCAGCCGGCTTGCCGAGCTCGAAGGCCAGATCGCGGCCGCCTCGGACAGTGCCGCCGGGATCGACGCGGCCAGCGGCCAGCAGGAGGTGCTGCAGGGTCAGGTGGCCGAACTCGAGGCCGCTTTGGCGT
>JAGRMU010000165.1:21833-25104 GCA_020441165.1 Sedimentitalea sp. | reverse complement strand
CGCGGGGCAGGCGAGCTGTCCAGGGATGGCTGCGGGCATATCGGGCGGTATCGGCGCCGAACTCGCCCAGAAGGCGCAGCACCTGCCCGGCATTGTCGGTCTTCTCCAGCACGATCTTGGCGGCGGCGATACGCTCCTTGAGACCGGGCGCCGCGTTGATCACGTCGGCGAAACCGGCGGCCCCGGCCAGCTCGCTGTCGATGAAGGTGGTCATCATCTTCAGCAACTCGGCGCGATAGCGTGGCGGCACGTTGGTCGGGTTAGTCAGCTTGCCGCCCTGCGACAGGTAGCTCTCGATGGTCATGTCCTCGGCCATGGCACTCTCCCTACTGGTCGTAATCGACGACAACCCGGTCGGTCACCGGGAAGGACTGGCAGGAAAGGACATAGCCCTGCTGCACCTCGTAATCCTCCAGCGCGTGGTTGGCGACCATCTCGACCTCGCCCTCCAGCACCTTGCAGCGGCAGGTCGAGCAGACCCCGGCCTTGCAGGCGAAGGGCGCGTCGATGGCATTTTCCAGCGCCGCCTCGAGCACGGTCTGGTCCTTGTCCATGGTGAAGGCGCGGGTCGAGCCGTCGAGGGTCACGCTGGCCTCGGTGGTCCGGGCGGCGCGGGCCTCGCCCGCGGGGCGCGCCTTGCGTTTCAGCTGCCCGGGCTGGGCGCTGGCGAACAGCTCGAACTTGATCTGCGCGTCGTCCATCCCGTGGGCGCGCAGGCTGGCGGCGATGCCCAGCATCATCGGCTCGGGGCCGCAGATGAAGGCGGTATCGACGCTGCCGATGTCGATCCAGTGCCGGAACAGCGCTTCGCATTTCTCGGCGTCCACCCGGCCAGTGAAGAGATCGATATCTTGAGCGTCCGATTCCAGCACGTGGATGATCGTCAGGCGCCCCATGTGGCGGTTCTTGAGATCCTCCAGCTCCTCGCGGAACATGATCGTGTTCACGCCGCGATTGGCATAGACCAGCGTGAAGGTGCTGTTCGGCTCGGCGCGCAGCGTGGTCTTGAGGATCGACAGCACCGGGGTGATGCCCGAGCCGCCGGCGAATCCGAGATAGTTGCGCGCCTGGCCCGCATCGAGCGGGGTGTGGAAACTGCCCATCGGCGCCATCGCCTCGAGCGTGTCGCCAGGTTTCAGCTCCTCGTTGGCCCAGGTCGAGAAGGCGCCGCCCTCGACCTTCTTGATCCCGACCTGCAGCAGCCCCTCGCCCCGTCCGGCGCAGATCGAGTAGGACCGGCGCAGCTCGACCCCGTCGAACTCGCGGCGGAAGGTCAGGTACTGGCCCTGGATGAAATCGAACTCGGCGTCATCCTCGGGCTTCAGCGAGACGACGACCGCATCCTTGATGGTCTTGCGCACATCGGTGACGGCGAGGGGGTGAAAGCGCGCCATGGGGTCTCCTCAGATGCACTTGAAATAGTCGAAGGGTTCCAGACAGTCGCGGCAGCGCCAATGCGCCTTGCAGGGGGTCGAGCCGAACTGGCTGATCTTCTCGACATGCGCGCTGCCGCAGCGCGGGCAGGCGTCGGGGCCGCCGGCGGGGCTGGGCGGGGCGATGCCGTATTCCGTCAGCCTGGCGCGGCCCTTTTCGGACAGCCAGTCGGTGGTCCAGGGCGGCGAGATCCGGGTCTCGATCCGCAGCTTGTCGATGCCGTGATCGCGCAGGGTGGTCTCGATATCCATCGAGATGACCCGGGTGGCGGGGCAGCCCGAATAGGTCGGGGTCACGTCCACCTGCAGCGTGTCGCCGTCCCAGCGGATGTCGCGGACGATGCCCAGATCGACCACCGAGATCACCGGGATCTCGGGGTCGGGGACCTGGTCCAGCCAGTCGCGGATCTCGGACGGCGAGGGTTTCACCCTACCAGCTCGCACCGGGATAGGCCCGCTGCAGCCACTGCATCTCGGTCAGCATGTGGCCCAGATGCTCGGAATGGCGAAAGCCGCTCTTGCCGCCCTTGTGGGCGAAATCGTCCTCGGGAATGGTCAGCGTCGCCGCCGCCATCACCGCGCCGATGCGGGCGTCGAAGGCCGGGCGCAAGCTCGCCGGATCGGGGGCGACGCCGGCCTCGGCCATCGCCGCATCCACCGCGTCGGGCAGGAACATCTCGCCCACATAGGGCCAGAGCAGGTCCAGTGCCGCCTGCATCCGGCGGTGGCTTTCGGTGGTCCCGTCCCCGAGCCCGATCACCGTGTCGCCCGAGCGCTCGACGTGGTAGGCCGCTTCCTTTACCGCCTTGGCGGCGATCGCGGCGATCCGCGCGTCGGAGGACCGGGTGAGCGCGGCCAGCATCTCGACATGCCAGGCGTCGAACAGGAACTGGCGCATCATGGTCTGCCCGAAATCGCCGTTCGGCTGCTCGGCCAGCAGCACGTTGCGGAAGTCCCAGGCATCGCGCAGCATCGCCAGATCGTCGGCGCTGCGTCCCTTGCCCTCGACCTCGCCGGCAAGGCCCAGCCACATCTGCGTCTGGCCGATCAGGTCGAGCGCGGTATTGGCCAGCGCGATGTCCTCTTCCAGAACCGGCGCGTGGCCGCACCACTCGCTGACCCGGTGGCCCAGCACCAGGGTGTTGTCGCCCATCCGGCAGAGGAATTCGAAAAGCGCGCCCTCCGCCATCACATCGCCCCCACGTCGTCGGGGATGTCATAGAAGGTCGGGTGGCGATAGACCTTGGACTCGGAGGGCTCGTAGAACGGGCCTTTCTCGTCGGGCGAGGAGGCGGCGATGTGCCGGGCCTCGACCGCCCAGATGCTGACCCCCTCGTTGCGGCGGGTATAGACGTCGCGGGCGTTCTTGATCGCCATCGCCGCATCGGGCGCGTGCAGCGAGCCGACATGACGATGGCTCATGCCGTGCTGGCCGCGGATGAAGATCTCCCAGAGCGGCCACTCGTGGCGCCGCGGCTTGACCGGATCGGCCTCGGGGATGTCGGGATAGGCTGCGTTGGGAGAGCTCATTCTGCGGCCACCTTCCTGCTTGCGCGTTTCTCGGCATGGGCCAGAAGCCCGTCGCGGACCCATTTGCCGTCGTCCCACGCCTTGTTGCGGGCCGCGAGGCGCTCGACATTGCACGGCCCGTTGCCCTTGATCACCTCGAAGAATTCGGACCAGTCCGGTTCGGCGAAATCGTATCCGCCCTTCTCGTCATTCCATTTCAGCGTCTCGTCCGGAACGGTCAGGCCCAGGTACTCGGCCTGCGGCACCGTCTGGTCGACGAATTTCTGGCGCAGCTCGTCATTGGTGTTGATCTTGATCTTCCAGGCCAT
>JAGRMU010000165.1:14855-21778 GCA_020441165.1 Sedimentitalea sp. | reverse complement strand
ACCAGAAGCGGTTCAGCGCATCCTGCGCCATGCGCTTCTGCGCCGGGGTGCCGCGGGCCATCTTCATCATGATGTCATAGCCCTGGCGCTGGTGGAACGACTCTTCCTTGCAGATCCGCACCATTGCCCGCGCATAGGGGCCGAACGAGGTGCGCTGCAGCGGCACCTGGTTCATGATCGCGGCGCCATCGACCAGCCAGCCGACCGCGCCCATGTCGGCCCAGGTCAGGGTCGGATAGTTGAAGATCGACGAATACTTCATCCGGCCCGAGAGCAGATCCTCGGTCAGCTCGTCCCGGCTGACCCCGAGGGTCTCGGCGGCGCAATAGAGATAGAGCCCGTGCCCCGCCTCGTCCTGCACCTTGGCCAGCAGGATCGCCTTACGCTCCAGCGTGGGCGCGCGGGTGATCCAGTTGCCTTCGGGCAGTTGCCCGACGATCTCGGAATGGGCGTGCTGGCCGATCTGCCGGATCAGCGTCTTGCGGTAGCCCTCGGGCATCCAGTCCTTCGGCTCGATCTTCTCGCCGGCGTTGATCCGCTCCTGAAAGGCGCGTTCGCGCGGCTCCATCTCGTCGAGCGACTTGACGCCCTCGCCGGTGGATTTCACCATCTGTGCATACATTCTTGCGGTCCTCCCTTCAGACTCGTTCCAGGATCAGCGCGGCGCCCTGACCGACCCCGACGCACATCGTGCAGAGCGCATAGCGCCCACCTGTACGGTGCAACTGCCGCGCCGCCGTCAGCACCAGCCGCGCTCCGGACATCCCCAGCGGGTGGCCGAGAGCGATCGCCCCGCCATTGGGGTTAACATGGGGCGCATCGTCGGCGATTCCAAGCTCGCGCAGGGTGGCGAGAGCCTGGGCCGCGAAGGCCTCGTTCAACTCGATCACGTCCATGTCGCCGATCTCCAGCCCCGCGCGCTCCAGCACCTTGCGGCTGGCGGGAACCGGGCCGATGCCCATGATCCGCGGCGCGACCCCGGCCGAGGCCATGCCGACGATCCGCGCGATGGGGGTCAGGCCATGATGGGACGCGGCGCGCTCCGAGGCGATCAGCAGCGCCGCCGCGCCGTCATTGACGCCGCTGGCATTGCCGGCGGTGACGGTGAGGTCGAGGCCGTTGACGCCCTTCAGACCGGTCAGCTTCTCGGCGGAGGTGCCGGGGCGGGGGTGCTCGTCGGTCTCGACGCGCACCGGATCGCCCTTGCGCTGCGCGATCTCGACGGCGACGATCTCGTCGGCGAAGATCCCGGCCTTTTGCGCGGCCTCCCAGCGCGCCTGGCTGCGCGCGGCAAAGGCGTCCTGGTCGGCGCGTCCGATCCCGAAATCGGCGGCGACATTGTCGGCGGTCTGCGGCATCGAGTCGATGCCATAGGCCGCCTTCATCTTCGGGTTCACGAAGCGCCAGCCGATCGTTGTGTCGTAAACCGCGTTGGTGCGGGAAAAGGCGCTCTCGGCCTTGGGCATCACGAAGGGCGCGCGGCTCATGCTCTCGACGCCGCCGGCGATGGTCAGATCGTAATCGCCGGCCTTGATCCCGCGTGCGGCGAAACCCACCGCATCCATGCCCGAGGCGCAGAGCCGGTTGATCGTCGTGCCCGGCACCTCGACCGGCAGCCCGGCCAGCAGCGCCGCCATGCGGGCCACGTTGCGGTTGTCCTCGCCGGCCTGGTTGGCCGAGCCGAGGATCACCTCGTCCAGCTTCGCCCAGTCGACGCCGGCATTGCGCGCCATCAGCGCGGCGATGGGCATCGCCGCCAGATCGTCGGTGCGCACCGAGGACAGCGCCCCGCCATAGCGCCCGATCGGCGTGCGGACCCCGTCGCAGACAAATGCTTCCATCCGACTCACCCCAATTAGTCGACCGCACGGTCGGTTTATTCCGGCACGCGCCATCCGGCAAGGAAAATCCGACCTGCCGGGCCGCAATCGGGTTCTTGCCGTGCGCGGAATGAGTCCGAAATCACGCCGTCCCGCGGGCGCGGCGCCCCAGAAACCGGTTGACAGGGCGGTGCCGGTGCGGCGCAATCTCGGCAGCTTGCCACACATCGGCGGCACCCGGTCGCGGCGCCTGACATGGATCAAGGCCGGGACCGGCACGCCGGCCTAGGCTCGGCGCATCACAGGGGAGATTCCAGATGTATCACAACATTCTCGTTCCGATTTCATTCGACGCCGAGCGCGACACGTCGGCCCCCCTGAAGCTGGCGCGGCTGCTGGCCACGCCGGACGCCAGGATCACGCTGCTGCACGTGGTCGAGCATATTCCGGGCTATGCGATCTCCTACATGCCCCCCGACTATCTCGCCGAGGCCCGCGTCGCGATCCAGAAGGAACTGGACGAAATGGCATCCAGCCTGCCCAACGGGGTTGGCGTGGTAATCGAGGGTCATTCGGGGCGCAGCATTCTCGACTGGGCCGAGAGCAACAAGCCGGACCTGATCATCATCGCCTCGCACCGTCCCGGGATGCAGGACCTGCTGCTGGGCTCGACCGCGTCGCAGGTGGTGCGCCACGCCGCCTGCGCGGTGCACGTCGTCCGGTAGGATCTGTGCAGGGCGCGCGGTTTTCGGTGCAATCCGAACGTCCGGAGCGAAAACGCCGGACCGGACGGCGCCAAATTCTTGGTGCCTGACCAACACACGATGCGCGCAGATTGCGCCTCACCAGACTCGCGACGCCATATGACTCTCCGGGGCGAAGCCCCGGATCGCGCCCGACTCGCCCCCGGGGCGGGCGCGATTCTCAAAGCAGGAGGTTATGCGGCCCTGACAGGTTTCACCGGGCCCTAGCTCGAGGGCAGCGGGCGTCCCAGCCGGGCCATCGTCCAGTTCGCGAAATCGAGCAGCAGCCGCTGCATCGCCTGGTCGAAAGCCACGACGATATCGTCGGCATCGGTCGAGGCCGACGGCGCGCTGGCCAGGAAGGTGCGGCTGGCGATGATCGCGGTGTCGTTCTCGCGCACCAGCCGCGCGGTCAGGCGCATCCGGATCGTGGCGTCCTTGCCCTCGGGGTTCGCCTCGGCCTGGAAGTCGGTCAGCTCGGTCAGGATCGCGTAATCGCCGACCACGCCGACCGGCTGGCGGCCGACGAAGCGGATGCCCTGGGTGCCGTTGAGGGTCTGGATCATCAGCGTCTGGACCATCACCGGCGCCGGTTCGCTCCAGCGCACGCCCGGCAGGAAGGCGGCCTGAAGCGGGCTCGGGCGGATCATGATCCGGTCGGTGTTCAGCGCCCCGCTGGCCGCCGGCACGGTCACCACCACGTCACGCGCAAGAGGCGAGCCGCCGACCGACGGCAGGTTTTGCGGAATGCGCAGCTCGAACACGTCGAGCGCGGCGGTGGCCCCGCCGATCGCCGAGAGCGCCGAGCAGCCGGCGACGATCCAGAGCGCCATGAGGAGTGCGAATCTTCTGATTGGGGCAGCGTAGGTCACGTCATCCTCACCTTCTTCTGAATTCCGGGGACTGGTTGCCAAGGAAGAACCGCGCCGGATCGCGCTGGATCTGCTGGGTCAGCCGATCGAGATTGACGATCAGCCGGCGGGTCTCTTCGGTCAGGCGGGTGATCAGCGGCAGGCCGGTGGTGGCGAAGGTGGTGATCGGCGGCCCCGAGGCGGCGATCACCTGCTCGAGCTGCGCGAAGGCAGCCTGTCCCGAGCGGCTGGCGGCGCGCAGATCCTCGGTGATGCCGGGGATCTCCTCGGACACCTGGGCGATGGCGCCGTTCAGCTGATCCAGCGTCGCGCGCAGATCGGCCGAGATGCCCGCGAAATCCTCGTTGATCACCCGGTCGGCGCCCTGGAAGGCGCTCTCGGCGGCGATCAGCATACCGTCGGCGGTCTCCATCGCGGCGTTGATCGCGCTCAGCGTCTCGTTGGCATTGGCGAAGGTCTCGGTCACGTCGGTCAGCGCGGTCTCGGCCTTGGCCATCACCCCGTCGACGCGGCCGCTGGCCGAGGACAGGTCGCTGCCGACCTCGGTGATGACTCGCGACGCGGTCTCGGTGGCGGTGCGAATATCCTCGACGATGCCGGGCAGATCGGTTTCGGCCACCTCGCTGATGCGGCGGATCGTGTCGGTGGCCTCGGCCACCGCGACCCGTGTTTCCGAGACCAGCGGCTTGCCCTCCTCGGTCAGCAGCGTGTCGAAACTGGCGGCGGCGCTGTCCACGGTGGCGATGGTGCTGTCGAGTTGCCCGATCAGCCTGTCGATCCCGGCCAGCGTCGCCTCGGCCTCGGTCAGCCGCGCGGTCGCGGTCTCGCCGGTCTCGCCGAAGGTCGCCATCAGGGCGCTGGCATCCTCGCGCAGCGCGGCGACCTGCGTGCGCAGATCGCTGGCGGCATCCTTGAATTCGCGGGTGGTGACGGTCAGGTCCTCCTGGATAAAGCGGTCCGCCTGGGTGATCGTGCCCTGCGCCGCGGTCAGCGCCTCGGTGCCGCTGCCGACGATGCCCTTGGCCTGCTCTGACAGTTCGCCGATCGACACGATGGTGGTGTCGGCCGATTGCAGCACCGTGCTGAGATCGCCGGTCACGGTGTCGAGCGTGGTGTTGAACCGGTCGATCTGCTCGGCGAAACCCGAGACCGCCCCGGTCACCGACGAGAAATCCTTGAGCGTCTGGGCAAATTCGTCAGAGGCGGTCTCGACATTGTCGATGATGCGGGTGATCCGCGCCTGGTTCTCGTCGTTCAGCAGCTTGCCGACCTCGCTGACGATGCGCAACGTTTCGTCCAGCAGCCTCGGCGCGTCCTCGGAGAGCGATTGCAGGACCGAGCGGCCGGCCTTGATCTCGGGGATCTCGCCGGGCGCGGAGGGCTGCAGCAGCGGCGCCCCGGGGGTGCCGGGGTCGATGCTGACGAAGGACACGCCGGTCACGCCCTGGGATTCGATGGTGGCGACGCTGTCGGTGCGCACCGGGGTATTGGCGGCGATCTCGACCCGCACGTTGATGGTGCCGTCATGGTCCGGCGACAGGCGCACGCTGACCACCTGGCCCACCGGCAGGCCGCTGAAGCGCACGTCCGAGGCGTTGCTGAGGCCCGAGACCGAGGTGAAGCGGATGTCGTAATAGTCGAACTGCCGGTCCAGCTCGATCTGCGCGAACCACAGGAAGAAGGCCACCATGCCGAAGGCGCCGGCCAGCGTGAACAGCCCGATGAGAATATAGTTCGCCCGAGTTTCCATGCCTGACCTAAACCTCTTCCGGCTGTGCCGCCGTCTGCGCCGTGTCCTGGGCCGCCCGCGCCCTCGGCCCGTGGAAATATTCATGGACCCAGGGGTGGTCCACCTTCAGCATCTCCTGCATCGTTCCGGTCACCAGTACCTTCTTTTCGGCCAGAACGGCAATTCGGTCGCAGCACATGTGCAACGTATCGAGATCGTGTGTGACAAGAAAGACGGTCAGCCCGAGCGAGCGGCTGAGGCCGCGGATCAGCCGGTCGAACTCGGTGGCGCCGATCGGATCGAGCCCGGCGGTCGGCTCGTCCAGGAAGACGATGTCGGGATCGAGCGCCAGCGCCCGCGCCAGGCCCGACCGCTTGCGCATCCCGCCGGACAGCTCGGAGGGGTACTTGTCGCCCGCCAGGTAGGGCAGGCCCGCCATCGAGATCTTCAGATCCGCGAGCGCGCTGCGGATCTCGGGGTCGAGCCCGGCGACCCCGCGCAGCGGCACCTCGACATTCTCGCGCACGGTCAGCGACGAGAACAGCGCGCCGTCCTGGAACATCACGCCCCAGCGCGATTCCAGCTTCTGGCGGGTGTCCTCGTCGGCGCTCAGCACGTCGACCCCCAGCACCCTGACGCTGCCCGCCGCGGGCTTGAGAAGCCCCGAGATGGTGCGCAGCAACACCGACTTGCCGGTGCCCGAGCCGCCGACCACGCCCAGCACCTCGCCGCGATAGACGTCGAGATCGAGATCCTCGTGGACCACCTGGCGGCCGAACTGGTTGCGCAACCCGCGCACCTCGATCACCGGCTCCCCCCTCCGGCCCGGCGCGCTCATATGCCGATTTCCGAGAAGAAGATCGAGAAGAGCGCATCGAGGACGATCACCGCAAAGATCGCCTGCACCACCGCGCTCGAGGTCATCCGGCCCAGCGACTCGGCGTTGCTCTTGACCTGCATGCCGGCGTGACAGCCGACGATGCCGATGATCAGCGCGAAGACCGGCGCCTTGACCATGCCGACGATCAGGTGATTGACGTCGGTGCCTTCGACCAGCCGGGTGCGGAACATCGCCGGCGAAATGCCCAGTTCCAGCCAGGACATCAGCGCGCCGCCGAAAAGTCCCATCGCGTTGGCGATCATCCCCAGGATCGGCAGCATCACCAGCAGCGACAGGATGCGCGGCACGAAAAGCGCCATGCCCGGGTCGATCCCGAGGGTGCGCATGGCGTCGATCTCCTCGCGCATCTTCATCGAGCCGATGGCGGCGGTGAAGGCCGAGGCGGTGCGACCGGCGACGATGATCGCGGTCAGCAGGATGCCGAGCTCGCGCAGGATCGCGATCGCGATCAGGTCGACCACGAAGACCTCGGCCCCGAATTGCCGCAGCTGCGCCGACCCCTGGAAAGCCAGCACGACGCCGATCAGGAAGGCCATCAGCGAGACGATGGGCACGGCCTTGAAGCCGACCTCCTCGCAGTGATGGACCAGCGCGGTGAAGCGGAACTCGCGCGGATGGTAAAAGGCGCGGCCGAGGCGCGACAGGAACAGGCCGAGCATGTTGACCAGCTCGAGCAGGTAGCCTCCGGCGGCCGCCATCGCCCGCCCGACCGCCTCCAGACGGTCGGCGATGGTCCTCGGCTTGGCCGGCTCGTCGTCGGGCACCGGCCAGGCCTCGGCGACGGTCTCCATCAGGCTGGCCTGCTCCTCGCTGGCCCCCTCGATGGACAGGCTCTGGCCCGCGGCCTCGAGGCGTTGC
>JAGRMU010000165.1:287-14710 GCA_020441165.1 Sedimentitalea sp. | reverse complement strand
CTCGGCGTCGGAGACATCGATGTCGATTGCGGCGCCGTCCTGCACGATGATTTCAGATCCCGCTCAACATGGTCGGGTCCGGCCCGCGCCCGACCGGCCCGCGGGGCCGGTGCATCCCGATTTGCGAAGGCCAATATCATTCGCCCTTCGGAAATGTTAGCAAAAAAACCGCCCGCCTGCGTTGCCCTGTGTCTCATCCGCGCGCAGCGCGTTTCATTGGACGCGCAAAGCCACGCGCAACCGAGCGTGGCTTGTGAACGGGACCGCGCCCGGGAGATCAGCAGTAATAGACGCCGACAGCGCAGCGCCGGACCGTACGCCGCCCGACACCGGCGACGCTGACCGGGGTCAGCGGGCGTCCGACCCGTGCCTCGGCGGGACGACCTATACCAAACTCACCGGTGGCCATCAGGCTCGCCCCGATCTCGATGCCGGATGAGGCGAGGACGAAGGCGAAGAGGGCGATGGTGGCTTTTCTGATCATCTGGTGTTCCTTTATTCGACGGAGAAGATGCCGGACAACTCGCTCAGGTGCGGAATCGCGAGGACCTCGACCTCCTGGGCACCGTCGGGCAGCGCTAGGGTGAAATCGGCAATCGCAGCGTCGCCGGCCTTCCAGTTGTAGATGTCGATCCGGTATTCCGGCCAGCCTTCGAACTGGGTGTTGGTGATGGCATAGCGGCAGGGATAGGGGGTATCGCCCTGGGCGATCCAGATCTGCAGATCCGCCTCTTCGGTCCGGAACGCCAGATGATCGCAGACGGTGCCGCGAATGACGCCCGCGCCCAGATCCTTGACGTCGGTGAAAAGCGGCATCATCGCCGTGTCGACATCGTCGAGCAGCAGATCGGCGGCCGGGACCGACCGCTTGTAGGTGTTGCGCAACGTGTCGATCAGATCGTTGATCGACCCCGACAGCGGTGCCTTGGCAAAGAGTTTCTCGTCGACGTTCAGCACCGTAAGGGTCTCGCCGTCGAAAAGGGTTTCGACCGTCGCGAAACCGCCGTTTCGGGTGGCGTGGATCTTGTTCGGTCGTTCCACCGTGACTTGCCCCGAACTGGCGATCGCCAGTTTCTGCGAGGCGTCGGTCACGATGTCGAGCGTCGAATCGTAGTCGAAGGAGAACGCGGTCTGCGCGACGAGATAGTCGGCCATCGCCTGGAAGATCTCCCTGGCCTGCGCCTCGTCGGCCCGGGCGGCGC
Organism: Sedimentitalea sp.; assembly: GCA_020441165.1. Taxonomy (GTDB): domain Bacteria; phylum Pseudomonadota; class Alphaproteobacteria; order Rhodobacterales; family Rhodobacteraceae; genus JAGRMU01. Next base: position 13,508 of record JAGRMU010000165.1, on the reverse strand, counting down.
CGGCGGTGCAAAGAACTGCGGCGACTGCCGCGGCGCCGGCAAGACCCGCGGTTCCGGGGAGTTTCATTTTTTCCAGCATGTGAACTTTCTTTCTTTTCTTGATCTTGGGAAAGGAAATCCGGGCGAAGCTGCACCCTTCGGACACCCCTCTCGCCTGGGTTCAGAAGCGATAGGAGGCGCCGATGAACGGGCCGCCGAGGCTTATCTTGGTGTCGTTGTCTCCAACCGGATGCTCGAGGTCCATCCAGCGATAGCCGACCTGCATCGACCATCTGTCGTTGAACCGGTAGCCGATGCTGCCGAGGGCCTGCCAGGTCTGGTCGTCCGAGGCGGTGCCCCCGAAATCGGCGAAGACGGCCGCGAACCAGTTGTCGTTGAACGGAATGATGATGCGCCCGGCGACCAGCGGATTGATCCAGGTCTCGCTTTCGTCTCTGGAGACGCCGTCCCGCCGGCCCGGGGTCAGCGACAGGCCGATATCCAGGCCGAAGCCCCGGAAGCCCCCGCCAATATCGATCTGGGCATCCGGGTTGTCATAGACGCGGTACATCGCATATCCGCTGAGCGCGGAGAGTTTGGTCGTGACCGCAGCCTCGGAAAACGCAAGTCCGAACGGGCTTGGCTGGCTGGCCGACAGGTCGGCATAGATGAAGTCCGCGATCAAGGACCACGGCCCCCTTTGCGCCTCGAAGACGCCCATGAAGGCGAAATCGAGATTGTCCAGAACGTCGCTGGTGCTGAGGCTGGGGGTGACCGTTCCGAAATCTGTATCAGTGGTGACATCCATTCCGGGCAGCCAGCCATAGAGCGTGGCCTGAAACTCCCAATCCGCGTCTTGCGCTGCAGCAGAGCTGCCGATCACCGCTGCGATCGCCGCTCCGATTGCCGATATCCTCATCGCCAGGTTCCTCCGAGATCCGTTCCTCGCACCAAATCCGATGCGCCTGTCGCAAGCCATACGCCATTTCATCCCGCGCCGCTTACCAGATTGCGCCACGACCCGCGCCACGACCCGCGGGAGCGTCGGCCCGGCCCGCAGACCCGTCCGCAAACACCCTTCCACAATCGCCAGAATCGGTTAGTCTGGCCGAAAACGGGGGGAAGAGCCTGCATGATCGAGGTTGACGGCGTCACCAAGGCCTACGGGTCCGGCAAGACGCGATTCCTGGCGCTGGACAACGTGACGGTGACGATCCGGAAGAACGAGTTCTTCACGCTCCTGGGCCCCTCTGGATGCGGCAAGACCACGCTCCTGCGGGTCATCGCGGGCTTCGTCGATCCGACCTCGGGCACGGTTACCATGGACGGCGCCGACCTGCTCAAGCTGCCGCCCTATGCGCGCCCCGTGAACACCGTCTTCCAGAGCTATGCACTGTTTCCGCACCTGACCGTGCGCCAGAACATCGCCTTCGGGCTCGAGATGCTGGGCAAGCCCAGGGCCGAGATCACGCAGACCGTGGACGAGATGATGGCGCTGGTGCAGATGACGAAGATGGCGGACCGGCAGACCGGGCAGATCTCGGGCGGGCAGCAGCAGCGGGTGGCGCTGGCCCGGGCGCTGGCGCCCAAGCCCAAGGTGCTGCTGCTGGACGAGCCGCTCTCGGCGCTGGATTTCAAGCTGCGCAAGGACATGCAGATCGAGCTCAAGCGCCTGCAGACCGAGACCGGGATCACCTTCATCTTCGTCACCCACGACCAGGAGGAGGCGCTGACCATGTCCGATCGGATCGCGGTGATGAGCGCCGGCGCGATCCGCCAGATCGGCAGCCCGCGCGACATCTACGACCACCCGGCCGAGCGGTTCGTGGCGGATTTCATCGGCGACACCAATTTCCTGCCCGCCGAGATCCTCTCCGAGGCCGATGGCGTCGTGCAGGTGCGCCTGGGCTCGGGCGCCGAGATCGCGGCGCGCCCGGTCGAGGGCGCCGGCCGCGGCGCGGTGACCCTGGCGGTGCGGCCCGAACATGCGACGCTCGGCCCCGAGGCCGGGGCGTTGCTGCCCGGCACGCTGCGGAACATCGTCTATTTCGGCACCGACACCCATTACCACGTCGCCCTGGATGGCGGCGACAGTTTCGTGGTGCGCGCCCAGAACCAGCCCGACCGGGCGAGCGCGGTGGCCGAGGGCGACCGGGTGGGCATCACCTTCCCGCCTGGCGTCGGCCAGGTGCTGAGGGACTAGGGCGATGGCGGACCTGGCCCGGACCCGCGAGCGGCGCGAGCTGCGCACCCGCTGGCTGCTGCTGACGCCGGCGCTGATCATCCTCTTCATCGCCGCCAGCGGCCCGCTGTTGATCACCCTGATCTATTCCTTCCTGACCCCGGGCGACTACGGCGGTGTGCAGTGGAAATTCTCGACCGACGCCTGGTTCAACGTGGTCTTCCAGCGCGACATCTTCGACGACACGCTGGGCTTTGCCGACGCCCATCTGTCGATCTTCTGGCGCTCGGTGAAGCTGTCGCTGATGACCACCGTCGGCGCCGTGATCCTGGGCTTTCCCACCGCCTACTTCATCGCCACCCGGCCCGCGAACCGGCGGGATTTCTGGATGCTGCTGATCATGATCCCGTTCTGGACCAACCTGCTGATCCGCACCTTCGCGGTGATGGAGCTGATCCGCAACGAGGGCACGATCAACACCGTGCTGATGGCACTGGGGATCATCGACGAGCCGATCCAGATGCTGTTCACCGAATTCGCGATCATGGTGGGGATGCTCTATGTCTACCTGCCGCTGATGGTGCTGCCGCTCTATGCCTCGATGGAGCGGCTGGATTTCAGCCTGGTCGAGGCCGGCTACGATCTCTATGCCACGCGCCTTGCGGTGCTGCGCCGGATCATCCTGCCGCTGGTCAAGCCGGGGCTGATCGCCGGCTCGATCCTGGTCTTCGTGCCCAGCCTCGGCGCCTATGTGACACCGCGGGTGATGGGCGGCGGCAAGCAACTGATGCTGGGCAACCTGATCGAGCTGCAGTTCGGACAGGGCCGCAACTGGCCTCTGGGCGCCGCCCTGTCGATCACGCTTCTGGCCATCGTCATGGTGGCGCTGATCTTCTACGTCAAATCCGCCGGCAAGGAGGAGGTCGGTCATGGCTAGTTCCTCGGGATTCGACGTTCGCCGCCAATTCGGCTTCACAACCATCGCGCTGGCCTGTTTCGTGATGCTCTACCTGCCTGTGGTGCTGCTGGTGGTCTATTCCTTCAATGCCGGAACCAGCGTCGCCATCTGGGAAGGTTTCTCGCTGCGCTGGTACCGCTCGGCCTGGGAGAACGTGCAGGTCCAGGAAGCCACGGTGCGCTCGCTTGTCCTGGCCTTCTGGGCCTCGCTGATCAGCACCAGCGTCGCGGTGATGGCAGCGCTGGCGACGACCCGGACCCGACCGTTCAAGGGCTATTCGGCGATCTTCGCGATGATCAACCAGCCGCTGATGGTGCCCGAGATCGTCACCGCCGTGGCCCTGCTGATCGTCTTCGCCGCGGTCAAGGTCTGGACCGGCTATACCGGGCTCGGCTACCTGGTGCTGGCACATTCGGCCTTCTGCATCCCCTTCGCCTACCTGCCGATCCGGGCGCGGCTGCAGGGGATGGATCTGAGCCTCGAGCAGGCGGCCTCGGATCTTTATGCCCGGCCCTGGCAGGTGTTCCGCCGGATCACCCTGCCGCAGCTCTGGCCCGGCATCCTGGCCGGCGCGATGCTGGCCTTCGTGATCAGCCTCGACGACGTGGTGATCACCGAATTCGTCAAGTCCGCCGGCCAGGACACGTTGCCCACCTACATGCTGGGCCAGCTGCGCCGGGTGGTCACGCCCGAGGTGAACGCCATCTCGACCGTGCTGCTGGCGATCTCGGTGACCATGGTGATCGCTTTCTTCTTCGTCAGCAGAATGCGAAAGTGACAGCCGGGACGAGTTGAGACGTCACGACCCAAGAAACCAGAACCAACGGGAGACCAAGATGAAGACAATTCTTGCCACCACCGCCGTGACCGCCCTGCTGGCGGCCTCCGCCGCCTCGGCCGAGGGCGAGCTGAACATCTACAACTGGGGCAACTACACCAGCCCCGAGATGATCGAGAAATTCGAGAAGGAATTCGACGTCAAGGTGACGATCACCGACTTCGACAGCAACGACACCGCCCTGGCCAAGATCAAGGCCGGCGGCCATGGCTTCGACATCGTCGTCCCCTCGGGCACCTATATCCCGATCTGGGTCGGCGAGGGGCTGCTGCTGGAGAGCAAGCCCAACGAGATGGAGAACTTCAAGAACGTTGATCCGCAATGGGTGGACGTCGCCTTCGATCCCGGCCGCAACTATACGGTGCCTTGGCAGTGGGGCACGGTCGGCATCACGGTGAACACGTCCGTTTATGGCGGCGATATCAACGATGCCGGCCTGATCATGGACCCGCCCGACGAGCTGAAGGGCAAGATCAACGTCGTGCCCGAGATGAACGACGTGATGGGCATGGCGATCCACTATGTCGGCGGCAAGGTCTGCGACGGCGACAAGGAAATCCTGATGAAGGCCCGCGATGCTCTGGTTGCGGCCAAGCCGCACTGGCTGTCGATGGATTACGGCAATATCGAGAAATATGCCAAGGGCGATCTTGCGGCCGGCGTGAACTGGAACGGGGCGTCGTTCCGGGCCCGCCTGCAGAACCCCGACATCGCCTTCGGCTATCCGCAGACCGGATTCCCGGTCTGGATGGACAATGCCGCGATCCTGTCCGACGCGAAGAACGTCGAGAACGCCAAGCTGTTCCTGAACTTCATCATGGAGCCGGAGAATGCCGCCATGCTGTCGGCCTTCGCGCGCTATGCCAACGGCATCATGGGGTCCGAGGAATTCATGCCCGAGGACATGCAGACCGCCCCCGAGATCGTGGTACCCGAAGAGCTGAAGGGCGCGGCCTATATCGCCGAGACCTGCCCGCCGGACGTGACCAAGCTCTACACCGCGATCTGGACCGAACTGCAGAAGTAACCCCGATCCCGGCGCGCCCCTCGATCCGGGGGGCGCGCCCCACACCATCCCCGGGCCGTGCCGCGGCGCGCGCCTGGCAGCAAGGCGCACCTCCATGTTCCAGACCCCCGATATCGTCATCCTGAACGGCCGGCTGATCACCTTCGATCCGGCCCGCCCCGATGCCAGCGCGCTGGCGATCACCGGCGGCACCATCGCCGCCGTCGGCGACACCGCCGAAATCCGCGCCCTGGCCGGGCCGGGCACGCGGGTGATCGACGCCGCGGGCGGCACGGTGATGCCGGGCTTCATCGACAGCCACGTGCATCTCTTCGGCGGTTCGGCCGAACTCGCCTGTCTCGACCTGACCGGCGTGATGGGGATGGAGGAACTTGTCCGGGCAGTGCGGCCCTATGCCGAAGCCCATCCCGAGGACGAACTGGTTTTCGCGGTCCAGGCCGACTATGCGATCCTTGGCGAGACGGCGACGCCGACGCGGCACGATCTCGACACCGTGCTTCCGGACCGCCCGCTGGCGCTCTATGCGCCCGATCACCACACCGCCTGGGCCAATACCCGCGCGCTTGAGCTGGCCGGCATCCTCAACGGCGGCAAGACCGATGCCGGCAGCCTGATCGTGATGGGACCGGACGGGCTGGCGACCGGAGAGCTGCGCGAACCCGGCGCCTTCGGGCGGGTCCTGGCCAGGACCCGCCATGGCGGGCGCGACATGCTCGGCTTCGTCACCGGCGCCGATCCGGTGCCACCCGCCACCGCCGCGGAGCGCAGCAAGGACAAGGCGGCGATCGCGAAGGGCATGCAGCACTGCGCGGCGCAAGGCATCACCGGCCTGCACAACATGGACGGGAACTTCTACCAGCTGGAGCTTCTGAGCGAGATGGAGGCGGAAGGCACCCTGCTCTGCCGCACCGAGATCCCGTTCCACCTGAAAAGCTTCGATCCGCTGGAGCGGCTAGAGGAGGCGGCCGAGATGCGCGCGCGCTATGCCGGCGACATGGTCTGGTCGGCGCGGGTCAAGATGTTCATCGACGGCGTGGTCGAGGGCGGCACCGCCCTCATGCTGGAGCCCTATCCGGGCAGCGACGGCAATTTCGGCGATCCGGTCTTCGAGGCCGATCACTTCAACGAGGCCTGCCGGCGCATCGACGCGATGGGCCTGCAGATCGCCACCCACGCCATCGGTGACGGCGGCATGCGGCGCACGCTCGACGGCTACCAGGCGGCGCGCGAGGCCAACGGGGTGCGCGACAGCCGCCACCGGATCGAGCATCTCGAGGTCATGCACCTGGACGACGTCCCGCGGCTGAAGGCGCTCGACGTGGTCGCCTCGATCCAGCCCGGACATGCGCCCTTCGGGGGGTATTTCCCGCCCACCGGCGCTGCGCGCTTCCTGCACCCGCACCAGATCCCCGGCGCCTATGCCTGGCGGCGGATCCGCGAGACCGGCTGCCCGGTGATCTTCAGCACCGACTGGCCGGTGATCCCGGTCGACGTGATGCGCAACGTCAAGGCCGCCATCGCGCCGATGCGGCTGGGCCCGGAGTGGGAAGACCAGACCCAGGGCCTGATGGAGACTCTGGCCAGCTATACCCGCGACAACGCCTGGGTGGAGTTCAACGAGCACCGCAAGGGGCGGCTGCAACCGGGGATGATGGCCGACATCGTGGTCATGTCGCACGACCTGACCGCGCTGGAGCCGGCGGCGATCACCGAGGCCTCGGCGCGGGTGACGATCTGCGGCGGGCGCATCACCACCCAGGCGTGAGGCGCGGCGCGGCTCAGGCGGCGCGCCGCGCCGCCGCGCCCTTGAGCCGTTCGCGCAGCTGCTGCATGAGCACGTAGAGCACCGGCACCAGGATCACCCCGATCACGGTGGCCGCCAGCATCCCGCCAAAGACCGCCACACCGATCGCCCGCTGGCTGGCCGCCCCGGCCCCCGTGGCGATCATCAGCGGCACCACGCCCAGCAGGAACGATAGCGCGGTCATCATCACCGCCCGGAACCGCTGCCGCGCCGCCTCGATTGCCGCCTCGCGCGTGCCGAGGCCCGCGGCGCGCCGCTCCATGGCGAACTCGACGATCAGAATGGCGTTCTTCGAGGCCAGACCGATCAGCATGAGCATCCCGATCTGGGTGTAGAGATTGATGTCGCTGCCGGTGAGTGCCACCGCCGCCAGCGCCCCGAACAGCGCCACCGTCACCGACAGCAGGATCCCCACCGGCATGGTCCAGCTTTCGTATTGCGCGACCAGGAAGAGATAGCCGAAGAGCACCGCCAGCCCCAGGATCACCAGCACCAGCCCCGAGGCCGCCAGCTGCTGCTGCGCGATCCCGGTCCACTCGAAGGCATAGCCGGGCGGCAGGGCGGTGGCGGCTTCCTCGGCCAGAACCGCGATGGCGGTCCCGGTCGAGCCGCCCGGCGCCGGGACCGCCGTCACCGTCGCGGCGCGGAACATGTTGTAGCGGTTGAGCAGCACCGGTCCGAGCACGCTTTCGGTCCGCACCAGCGTGCCCAGCGGCACCATCTCGCCGCCGCGCGCGCGCACATGCAGCGCGGCGATGTCCTCGACGCGGTTCCGGAACTCGCCGCCGGCCTGGATCATCACCCGGTAGACGCGACCGAACAGGTTGAAATCGTTGACATAGTAGGACCCCATGAAGGCCTGCAGGGTCTGGAACACCTCGCTGATCGGCACGTCGAGAGACTTGGCCTTCTCGCGGTCGAGATCGACGAAGACCTTGGGCACGTTGGCGCGGAAGGTGGTATAGGCCTGGGCGATCTCGGGGCGCTGGTTGGTGGCATAGACCAGCGATCCCAGGGCCGCGGCCAGATCCTGCGGGCTGCCGCCGCCGGTCTGCTGCACCTTCATCTCGACCCCGGCGCTCATCCCCAGGCCCATGATCGGGGGCGGGTTGAAGGCGATGACGCTGGCCCCGGCCTCCTGAAAGGCGATGCCGAGGATGCTCTGCAGGATGCCGTCGGCGCTCAGCTCCGGCGTCGTGCGCGCGTCCCAGGGCGCCAGGTTGATGATGATCATCGCGCCGTTCGAGCCGGCCCCGTTCAACATGCTGAAGCCGTTGACAAGGATCGTGTCCTCGACCCCCGGAATGTCCAGGATCTGCGCGTTCAGCCGCTCGGTCACCGCCTCGGTGCGCTCCAGCGAGGCGGCATCGGGCAGTTGCACGTCGGCGAAGAGAAAGCCGCTGTCCTCGACCGGGATGAACCCCGCCGGCAGCGACCGCATCAGCGCGCCGCCGCCCAGGACGATGGCCGCCAGCAGCGCCAGCCCGATCAGCGGCGCCCGTACCAGGCGGCCGACGATGCCGACATAGCCGGTGCGCACGCCGTCGATGCCGCGCTCGAACACCGCCAGCAGGCCGGTCGGCGGCCCCGAGCGGGGTTTCAGGATCAGCGCGCAGAGCGCCGGCGACAGGGTCAGCGCGTTGATCGACGAGATCACCACCGCCACCGAGATGGTGATGGCGAATTGCGAATAGAGCCGCCCGGTGATCCCCGGCATGAAGGTGACCGGCACGAACACCGCCAGCAGCACCAGCGTGGTGGCGATCACCGGGCCGGTGATCTGGCCCATCGCCTTGCGCGTCGCCTCGGGCGGGCTCAGCCCCTCCTCGGCGATCAGGCGCTCGACATTCTCGACCACCACGATGGCATCGTCGACGACGATGCCGATGGCCAGAACCAGCGCAAACAGCGAGATGGTGTTCAGCGACATGCCGAAGGCCAGAAGGAAAGCGAAGGTGCCGATCAGCGAGACCGGGATCGCCACCGCCGGGATCACCGTCGCGCGGACATTGCCGAGGAAGATGAAAACCACCGAGATCACCAGGACGAAGGTCAGGATCAGCGTGGTGATCACGTCGTTCAGCGACTGGCGGACGAAATCGGTGGTGTCGAACGGCACGTCATAGACGACATCCGCCGGAAAGCTCAGCGACAGCCGTTCAAGCTCGGCCAGCACCGCCTCGGACACCGCCAGCGCGTTGGCGCCGGGGGCCTGGTAGACCGCCAGCACCGTGGCCGGCAGCCCGTCATAGCGCCCCGAGGCGTTGTAGTAGCTGGCGCCCAGCTCCACCTCGGCCACGTCGCGCAGCCGCACGATGCTGCCGGCATCGCCGGCGCGGATGACGATGTTGCCGAACTCCTCGGCGGTGCTGAGCCGGCCGGTGGACTTGATCGTGTACTGGAACTGCTGCCCCTCGGGCACCGGCGGCGCGCCGATCTGGCCGGCCGAGACCTCGATGTTCTGCTCGCGGATCGCGGCGATCAGATCGCCGGGGGTGATGCCGAGCCCGGCCATCCGGTCGGGATCCATCCACATCCGCATCGCATAGGCGAAATCGGTCAGCATCTGGGCCTTGCCGACCCCCGGCACCCGCGCCAGCGCGTCCTTGAGGTTGATCGAGGCATAGTTCGACAGGAACACCTCGTCATAGGTGCCGCCCGGCGAGGACAGCACCGCCACCAGCAGCATGCTGGTCGAGGATTTCTGGGTGACCACGCCCGACGCGGTGACCTCGGAGGGCAGGCTGGCGGTCGCCTGGGCCACGCGGTTCTGCACGTTGACCGAGGCGATGTCGGCGTCGGTGCCCACCTCGAAGGTGACCGACAGCGAATAGGACCCGGTATCGGTGCTGTCCGAGGACATGTAGATCATGTCGTCGACGCCGTTCACCTGCGCCTCGATCGGGGCGGCGACGGTGTTCTCGACGGTCTCGGAGTTTGCCCCGGTGTAGTTGGCGCTGACATTGACCACCGGCGGGGTGATCTTCGGAAACTGCTCGACCGGCAGCGCCAGGTAGCCGATGACGCCCATCAGGGTCAGCACCAGCGAGATGACGATCGCCAGCTTGGGGCGGGCGATGAAGACCGAGGAGAGCATGGGCTAGGGCCTTTCCGACCGGCCGGCGAGGATCGCGTCGACCTGCACGCCCGGGCGCACCCGCTGCAGCCCCTCGACGATCACCGCCTCGCCCTCGCGCAGGCCCTCGGTCACGATCACCGCGGCGCCGGCGGGCGCGCCCAGCGTGACATAGCGCTGCTCGACCATCTGGTCGGCCCCCACCACCAGCACGAAATCCCCGCGCTGGTCGCGCTGGATTGCCGCCTGCGGCACCAGCAGCCGTTCGACCGGCTCCAGCGCCTCGATGCGCACGTGCACGAAGGCGCCGTCGATGATCAGCTGCCGCTCGTTGGCGAACTCGGCGATCACCGCGACGGTGCCGGTGCTGGGCGAGATCGCGTTGTCGACAAAGACGATCCGGCCGGGCGCGTCCAGCTCGGTCCCGGTCGGAAGCGTGACGAACACCTTGGGCGAGCCCTCGGGATCGGTCAGATCGTTCACCGTGGCGTCGAACTGCTCCAGCAGGCGCCCCAGCTGCCGGTCGCTGAGCGCGAAGCGCACGAAGATCGGCGCCTCGCGCACCAGCGTCACCAGCGGCGCGGTGGCGGGGCCGACCAGCTCGCCGGGGCTGACCGAGATCCGCCCGAGCCGCCCGTCGAACGGCGCGCGAACCTCGGTATAGCTCAGCTCCAGCTCGGCCTGTCGCAGCGCGGCCTGGGCGGATTTCACCGCCGCCGCGGCGGTCCGCTGATTGGCGCGGGCGATGTCGCGCTCCGATTCCGGGGCCGAGCCGCGGGCGAAGAGCTCTTCCTTGCGGGCCAGCTCGATCTCGGCCAGGTCGAGACTGGCCTCGGCCTTGCCAAGATCGGCCTGGCGGGCGGTCACGTTGGCGGCATAGCTCTCGTCCTCGATCCGGAACAGCAGCTGCCCCGCCTCGACCACGGCGCCGTTGCGGACCGCGATCTCGTCGACGAAGCCGGCCACGCGGGCGACGATCTCGACCCGGTCGACGGCCTCGCCCTTGCCGATGAACACCGCCTCGTCGGTGATCTGTTGCGTATAGGCGGCCGCGATGGCGACTTTCGGCGGCGCCGGCTGCGCGACGGCCGGGGGCGCGGCAATCAGCGACAGCAGGACGAGCAGGGCGGCGGGGCGCGGAAGGGACATGGGCCGGATGCCTTGATCTGGAGGAGCGGGCGTCGCGAATCGATGCCTCGGCACCCTAGCCGCTCCGGGTGCGGCGGGAAAGCGAGCCGCGCCCGGCGAACTGGGTGGTTCCCACGCGCGTCCCGAGGCCCTAGGATAAGGCGAGTGATCAATAGCAAACGCAACCATAGCATGAAACATGACAGGAGCAGCAGCCGCCCCGCAGCGACCGTCGCGGGCGGAGTGCGGGGCGCGGCATCGCTGCCGGCGCTCACCATCCTGACGCCGACCTTCAACCGGTGCCACCTGCTGCCCCGACTGCACGGCTCGATCCTGGCCCAGAACGTGGCACCGGGCCGCGTCGAATGGCTGGTCGTCGATGATGGCTCGACCGACGCCACCGCCGGCTGGCTGGCCGCGCGCGCCGCCGAGGGGCCGCTGCCGCTGCGCCATGTCTCGACCGTCAATGGCGGCAAGCACCGGGCGCTCAACCGGGGCGCCGAGCTGGCCCGCGCCGACTGGGCGATGCTGGTGGACAGCGACGACTGGCTGCTGGACGGCGCCCTCTGCCATGCGCTGGAGCTGATCGGCCGGTTCGGGGCGGACCCGCGCATCGGCTCTCTCGTCAGCCCGCTGCAGATCACGGGCCGGCCGCAGAACCGCTTCGCCCTGACTCGCAACCCCTGCAGCCAGGCCGAGCGCCTGCGCGTCGAGCGGCATTTCGACACCTGCACGATCCGCCGGGTCGCGGCGATGCGCGCCGCCCCCTTCCCCGAGATCCCCGGCGAGACCTTCCTGGCCGAATCCTGGCAGCATTTCGCGGTCTCGCGCACATATCTGACCCACCTCGACAACACCCCGCTGGTGGCGGGCGAATACCAGCCGGACGGGCTGTCGGCCCGGTCGCTGCGATTGCGCCGCGCCGCGCCGCTGGGGGCGATGCGGGTCTGCGACGAGATGCTGGCCAGCAATCTGCCTCTCCGCCACCGCTTGCGCGCGCGGATCAACCGGGCACGGTTCTGGTGGCACGCGCGCGACCAGGGAAAGCGGCCGGCCCAGTCGCCGGGCGTCATCGCGGCGGCGCTGGCGCTACCGCTCTACCTGCGCGACCGCTGGGCGCTGCGGCGGGGATGAGGGGCGCGGCACGAAAGGGGCGGCGATGCGGATCGGCCTGAACGCCACCTGTTTCGACACAACGCCCTCGGGCGCCAATGCGCGGTTCCAGACGCTCTTTCCCCGGATCGTCGCGCGGATGCCCGAGGTCGAGTTCCTGCTTTACCAGCCCGCGAACCATGACATCGCCGGGCGGTTCCGTGATGCCCCGAACCTGCGCGTCGTTCCCACGCCGCTGCACGCCGGTACGCGGCTCCGCAAGGCCCTGCGGGGACGCCTCTGGTGGCCGCGGCGGCTGCGGGCCGACCGCCTGGACATCTTCGAGTGCTTCAACCTGCCGGCCGTCGCCAATCCGACCGGCGCGACGCTGCTGACCCTGCACGACATCCGCCGGGCGCATCTGCCACGCTGGACGCCCGAGCGCCTGGCCTATGACGCGGCGGTTCGCGCCGCCCTGCGCCGCGTCGATCACGTGATCACGGTCTCTGCCGCCATGCGCGACGAGATCGCCGCCACCTACGCGCCGCGCAGCATCGGCGTCATTCACAATTGCATCGATGCCGGCCGCTTCAATGACGCGGCCAGGGCGGCTTGGCCGGCGGTCCGTCAGAGAATGCGCCTACCCGAGCGCTTTCTTCTGGCGGTGGGCCATCTGGAGCCGCGCAAGAACCACCTGCGGCTTCTCGAGGCGGTGGCGAAACTGAAGCAATCGGGCGCGCCCGTCTTCCTGCTGATCGCGGGGCGCGACAGCGGCCAGAAGGCGGCGCTGCTGGCCCGGATCGCGGCGCTGGGGATCGCGGAGTGGGTGCGGATCGACACCGATATCGGCGACGACGATCTCTCCTGCCTCTACATGAACGCCGCGGCGGTTGTCTTTCCCTCGCTCTACGAGGGCTTCGGCCTGCCGGTGATCGAGGCGATGGCCGCCGGTGCGCCCCTCGCGCTCAGCGACATCCCCGCGTTTCGCGAAATCTCGCCGGCGGGCGGGCTCTTCTTCGATCCCGCCTCGCCCGATGCGATCGCCCATGCCCTCGACACGATCCTGCGCGAGCCCCGGCTCGCGGCGCAGATCGCGGCCTATGGGCGCAGGCGGGCCGCCGATTTCTCGGCCGACGC
>JAGRMU010000165.1:0-150 GCA_020441165.1 Sedimentitalea sp. | reverse complement strand
AAACGGAATTCATCCCGTTGCCGGGGCGGCGGCGATGTGGCAAAACCGCAAGCAACGGACTGAACAGACGAGTTTAGCGATGACAGATTTTGGCCTCCGCCGCCAGACGATGGTCGACACGCAGGTGCGCCCCTCGGACGTGACCAAGTT
>JAGRMU010000648.1:356-1115 GCA_020441165.1 Sedimentitalea sp. | reverse complement strand
TTGCCGCGGTCGCTGAGCCGCTCCAGCAGCCCCGAATAGGTGCCGATGTTCTGCAGCGGCCGTTGCGGCGCGAAGGAAATCGGGTTGGTGAAGAAATCGGTGAGAACGCCGACCGCGTCGCGCTGGTTCGACGGCCCGTAGAACGGAAGCTCGACATAGGCGCCCTCGGGAACCCCCCAGACGTAGAGCGTCTCGCCGAAATCCGTGTCGGCATGGGGGATGCCGAATTCGGTCGCGGGATCGGCCAGGCCGGCAAAGCCGACGGTGGAGTTCAGCAGGAACCGCGCCAGCGAGATGCCGGCCTCCTCGAAGTTGCCCTGAAAGAGGAAGTTCACGGTGTCCGCGGGCGCGGTCAGGTTGTCGGCGAAGCTGTTGAAACTGTTCTCGATCGGGTCGGGAATGAAGCCCGAATAGCCCTTGGCCGCCGGCCCGAACAGCGTCTGGTCGACCGCCAGGTTGAAGGCGTGGATCTTGCGGTTGGTCGCCTCGTAGGGATCGGAGGGGTCCGCACCGACCGCCGTTCCGCCCTCGGGCGTGGCGCAGGCCGAGAGCGCGCAGAGCAGGGCGAGGGCGGCGGACACGAACAGGGGACGGGGCAGGGATCTCATCAGCGGGGCGGTCCAATCGGTTTCACGGCGTGATCCGGATGCCGCTTGCCCACCCGCGAACGGGTTCGGCGGCGATCCGCCCCGACTTAATGATTCCGTGGCAGTTTTGGAACAGAGTATTTTCCAACAGTGCGTGATCGTGCCAAAAGGC
>JAGRMU010000648.1:0-188 GCA_020441165.1 Sedimentitalea sp. | reverse complement strand
TACATGCTGCAGGTCTATGACCGGGTGCTGGGCAGCCGGTCCGAGGCGACGCTGGTCGCGCTGACCCTGCTGGTGGCCTTCCTCTACGGGGTGATGGGGATCCTCGACTATACCCGCGGGCGGATCATGGCGCGGGTCGGGGCGCGCTTCCAGGCGGCGCTCGATCAGCGGGTGTTCGACGCGATGAT
>JAGRMU010000647.1 GCA_020441165.1 Sedimentitalea sp. | reverse complement strand
CCTTCTTCACCGTCTGGTCCAACGTGTTCATGCGTGGCGGCCTCAAGGCCGGCGAGCGCTTCCTGGTGCATGGCGGCTCCAGCGGCATAGGCACCACCGCGATCCAGCTGGCCGATGCCTTCGGCGCGCGGGTCTTCGCCACTGCCGGATCGGAGGAGAAATGCGCCGCCTGCATGTCATTGGGGGCCGAGCGGGCGATCAACTACCGGACCGAGGATTTCGTCCAGGTTCTGAAGGCCGAGGGCGGGGCGGACCTCATTCTCGACATGGTCGGGGGCGAGTATATCCCGCGCAACCTGGCGGCGCTGGCCGATGATGGGCGCCTGGTGCAGATCGCGTTTCTGCAGGGGCGCGAGGTGCGCCTCGATTTCGGCCCGGTGATGGCGCGGCGGCTGACCGTCACCGGCAGCACCCTGCGGCCGCAGAGCGATCTGGCCAAGGCGCGGATCGCCGAGGCGCTGCGCCGCGAGGTCTGGCCGCTTCTGGGCGCCGGGCGCGTCGCCCCGGTGATGGACAGCGAATTCGACCTGACCGAGGCCGCCGCCGCCCATGCGCGCATGGAGGCCGGCGAGCATATCGGCAAGATCGTGCTGCGGGTCGCGGGCTGACGCTCAGGCGACGGCGCCCGCCGGACGGATGGACAGCGCCGCCGGGATCGGCAAGATCGCCCGGACCTGCCGCAAGAGGGAAAGCGCAATGACCGAGACCGCCAGATGCGTCGTGATCCATCAGACCGGAGGCCCGGAGGTGCTGACCCTCGAGGATCGAACCGTCGGGGCGCCGGGGCCGGGCGAGGTGCGCATCGCCCAGAAGGCGTGCGGGCTCAATTTCATCGACATCTACCAGCGCAGCGGGCTTTACCCGATGCCCTTGCCGCAGGCGCTGGGGATGGAGGCGGCGGGGATCGTCGAGGCGGTGGGGGAGGGGGTCGACCATTTGGCGCCCGGCGACCGGGTGGCCTATGCCGCCCAGCCCCCCGGCGCCTATGCACAGGCGCGGGTGATGCCGGCGGCGCAGGTCTGCCCGCTGCCGGACGGCATCGGTTTCGATGCGGCGGCGGCGATGATGCTGAAGGGGATGACGGTGGAGTATCTTTTTCACCGCACGACGCCCCTGCAGCGGGGAGATACGGTGCTGTTTCATGCCGCGGCCGGCGGCGTCGGTCTGATCGCCTGCCAATGGGCGCGCTCCGAGGGGATCACCCTGATCGGCACCGCCGGGTCGGACGAGAAATGCGCCCTGGCCCTCGCGCACGGCGCCAGCCATTGCATCAACTACCGGACCGAGGCGTTTCCCGCCCGGGTGCGCGAGTTGACCGGCGGCAAGGGGGTCGATGCGGTGATGGATGCGGTCGGGGCGGACACGTTCGACGGCTCGCTCGACTGTCTCAGGCCGCTGGGGATGATGATCCTCTTCGGCACCGCCTCGGGGCCGGTGCCGCCCTTCGATCTGGCGGTCCTCGGCCGCAAAGGCTCGCTCAAGATCACCCGCCCGGTGCTCTTCACCCATACCGCCGATCGCCAGACCTGTCAGGCGATGGCGCGGCATCTCTTCGACAAGGTGCTGGCCGGCGACGTGCGGATCCGCATCGACCAGCGATTTCCGCTCGAGCGGGTGGCCGACGCGCACCGGGCGCTGGAGGCGCGGCAGACCACCGGCAGCACGGTTCTGGAACCCTGACGCCGGGAGCGGTGCCTCAATGCCCGAAGGCGCTGTTTGGCACCCACTCTCGCTTGCCTCCCTTGGGGCCGGCTTTCATCATCAGACAGGCCGTCCCGGCGTTCTGGTAGTAGAACGCGTCAAGATCGTACCACCCTGCCATTGGCACATCCACTTCTATGACCTGTGTGCCCTCGCACGGTTGGACTCCGTCAAAAAACCCAACCCGTTGTCCCCCGATCTTCGCATCCAGCCCGTCGTTGACGAAAAACTCGATCTCGTAAATCCCGGGCGCGTCAAAGTGGTAGTAGCCGGTGATTTTCGCCGTGAAATACCACGGTTGGGTGGAGGTCAACGTCAGCTCACCAAATTCGTTGTCCCGGTAGTCCAAGCCTCTCAGCGGTTTCCCTTTTTTCGGACTGACGTTGTATATCTGATGGGCGAGCTCCAGAGATTTGAACTTGTCCTCGCTGTAGCCGTAGCTGACATTCAAACCCTTGTTCAACGACGCCGGCTGCGGATCGGCTGGTTTGAGCTTCAACGGTGCGGCAGAGGCGACGGACGCAAGCGCCAGTCCCAGAGCGACGATGGCGGAGGTCAGGGTGATTCTGGTCATGTCGTTTTTCCAATATTGGACGAAACCCGAACTGGAGTGTTGTTCTTGTTCGTACGTCGATCACGCTGAATATTAAGGTTGGTCGATGAAGCTGGCAACAGGATTGAAAGGTCGAAACACCGTCATCGGATCGGCGGCAAACGGGCGCCCGGCAAGGTACAGTCGCGGCGTATGTCCGGCCCGCAAGGCACCGGCGCCAGCGCCCGGTCGAGGCAGAGCCGCGCCTCGCTGATCCGCCCGTCCTTGCAGGTGATGGTCAGCATCTCGGCGGTCCAGCCGGGATTGGCGACCAGGAAGGCCTCCTCGACCACCGAGGCCGGCAGCGTCACCTCGCCGGTCAGCCTGCGGAACGCCTCGGGGCGCACGAC
>JAGRMU010000646.1 GCA_020441165.1 Sedimentitalea sp. | reverse complement strand
CGCGCGACATGATCGAGAACGAGCGGTCCTCGGCGATCAGCCCCTCCGAGGCGGTCGAGGAGAAGGTGTCGCTGTCGGACCGGTTCGGGCTCTGGCTCGGTTTCCACCCCTGCGGGCAGGACGACTACCTGGCGATGATCGACCGCTATTGCGCGGCGCACGGGCTGAAGGTCGATCCTGCGGAGCTGCGCGCCGAGGCGATCGAGTGGCAGGCCACCCGTGGCGCCCGGTCGGGCCGGGTGGCGTGGCAGTTCTTCACCGATCTGGCTGGACGCCACGGGGTGCACCTGGGCGCCTGAGACGACGCGGCGCCGGACAAGCGACCGGCGCCGGCCCGCCGGGCCCCGAAAGCCCGCGCGCGGCTATTGCAGGTAGGGGCTGGGATCGACGCTGTCGAACCCGTCGCGCACCTCGAAATGCACATAGGCGTTGTCGCCGCCGCGCAGGCTGGCCAGCTTCTGCCCGCGGGAGACGCTGTCGCCCTTCTTCACGGTGATGTTCTCGACATTGGCATAGACGGTCAGCAGGTTGTCGGGATGGCGGATCACGATGATCGGCACCTTGTCGGCATCGGCGGTGATCGCCGCGACGGTGCCGGCTGCGGCGGCGGTCACCGGGGTTCCCGGGGCTGCCGAGATGTCGATGCCGTCGTTGCGGCCCTTGGCATAGGCGCGGATGATCGTGCCCTGCACCGGCAGCGCCATGGCGCCGCCGCCGCTCGCCCGGGTCGGCTCGCCGACCGAGACCTTCGGCGGCTCGGGTGGGGTGGCGGCGATCTTCTGGTCGGGCAGGGGCGTCGCGGCGCTCGGCGGGGTCGGGGTGGGCGAGCCAGCGCCTGGCTGGGTGACCGCGGCAGCGCTCGCCGGGGGCGCGGCGCCGGCCACCGGGATCAGCAGGTACTGGCCCTCGCGGATGGCGAAATCGGGGCCGAGCCCGTTCCACTCGCCCAGGGCCTTGACCGGCACCGAATAGAGCCGCGCGATGGTATAGGCGGTCTCGCCGCGCGCGACCTTGTGGCGGACCGGCTCGGGGCCGGCCTGCGGGG
>JAGRMU010000016.1:1202-2277 GCA_020441165.1 Sedimentitalea sp. | reverse complement strand
CGGTGATCGAGGCGGGCAACAACTTCGGCCGCTTCTTCACCGGCCAGGTGACCGCGGCGGGCAAGGTGCCCCCGGCCAAGGTGCTGATCGTCGGGGCGGGCGTCGCCGGCCTTGCCGCCATCGGTACCGCGACCAGCCTCGGCGCCATGACCTATGCCTTCGACGTGCGCCCCGAGGTGGCCGAGCAGATCGAGAGCATGGGCGCCGAGTTCGTCTATCTCGATTTCGACGAGCAGCAGCAGGACGGGGCCGCGACCGGCGGCTATGCGGCGCCTTCGAGCCCGGAATTCCGCGAAAAGCAGCTCGAGAAGTTCCGCGAGCTGGCCCCCGAGATGGACATCGTCATCACCACCGCGCTGATCCCGAACCGGCCGGCGCCGGTGCTCTGGACCGCCGACATGGTGGCGGCGATGAAGCCGGGCAGCGTGATCGTCGACCTGGCCGCCGAGCGCGGCGGCAACTGCGAGCTGACCAAGCCCGACGAGAAGATCGTCACCGAAAACGGCGTGACGATCATCGGCTATACCGATTTCCCCAGCCGGATGGCGGCGCAGAGCTCGACCCTCTATGCCACCAACATCCGCCACATGATGACCGACCTGACCCCCGAGAAGGACGGCGTGGTCGATCACGACATGGACGACGACGTGATCCGCGGCGCCACGGTCACCCATGACAAGGCGGTGACCTTCCCGCCGCCGCCGCCCAAGGTGCAGGCGATCGCGGCGAAACCCAAGGAAAAGCCCAAGGAGCTGACCGCCGAGGAGAAGCGCGCCAAGGAAGTGGCCGCCTTCCAGGCCCAGACCCGGCAACAGGTGACGTTACTGGCCGTCGGCGGGGCGCTGATGCTGCTGGTCGGGCTGGTCGCGCCGGCCAGTTTCATGCAGCATTTCATCGTCTTCGTGCTCTCGGTCTTCGTCGGCTTCCAGGTGATCTGGGGCGTTGCCCACAGCCTGCACACGCCGCTGATGGCGGTGACCAACGCGATCTCGTCGATCATCATCCTCGGCGCGCTGATGCAGATCGGCTCGGGCTCGTGGCTGGTGATCCTGCTGGCGGCGCTGTCGGTCTTCAT
>JAGRMU010000016.1:387-1190 GCA_020441165.1 Sedimentitalea sp. | reverse complement strand
GGCTTCCTCGTCACCCGGCGCATGCTCGCCATGTTCCAGAAATCGTAAAGGACACGGGATCATGGACTTCGGATTCACGACGGCGGCCTATGTGGTCGCGGCTGTTCTCTTCATCCTGAGCCTCGGGGGCCTGTCCAACCAGGAAAGTGCCAAGCGCGCGGTCTGGTACGGGATCGTCGGCATGGCGCTGGCGGTGGTGGCGACGCTGATCGGCCCCGGTTCGGGCCTCTGGCTGCTCTCGCTCCTGCTGATCGCGGGCGGCGCAGGCATCGGCATCTACGTCGCCCAGAGGGTGCAGATGACCGAGATGCCGCAGCTGGTCGCGGCGATGCACAGCCTCGTCGGCCTGGCGGCGGTCTTCGTCGGCTTCAACGCCCATATCGAGATCGGCCGCGTCGCCGCCGCCTTCGCCGAGGTCGGCATTCCCTTCCCGCGCGCGGGCCAGCTGACCAGCCCCGAGGCCCTGCACGCCGCCGAGGCGGTGGTCGAGAGCTTCCGCGGCTTCGCCGCCGTGGTCGCCCACAAGACCGCGACCGAGATCAACATCCTGCGGGTCGAGCTGTTCCTGGGCGTGTTCATCGGGGCGATCACCTTCACCGGCTCGGTCGTCGCTTTCGGCAAGCTGGCCGGCAAGCTGACCTCGGCAGCCACCAAGCTGCCGGGCGGGCACATGCTGAACCTCGGCGCGGCGATCCTGTCGCTGCTGTGCCTCTTCTGGTATGCCGGCAGCGGCGGTTTCCTGCCGCTTCTGCTGATGACGCTGGCGGCGCTCTTCATTGGCTATCACCTGATCATGGGCATCG
>JAGRMU010000016.1:0-334 GCA_020441165.1 Sedimentitalea sp. | reverse complement strand
TACTCGGGCTGGGCGGCGGCGGCGATCGGCTTCTCGCTCGGCAACGATCTGCTGATCGTGGTCGGCGCGCTGGTCGGCTCCTCGGGCGCGATCCTCAGCTACATCATGTGCAAGGCGATGAACCGGCATTTCGTCAGCGTGATCCTGGGCGGATTCGGCGGTCCGCAGGGCGAGCAGATGGCGGTCGAGGGCGAGATGGTCGCCATCGAGGCCGAGGGCGTCGCCGCGGCGCTGAACGAGGCCGACAGCGTGATCATCATCCCCGGCTACGGCATGGCCGTGGCACAGGCCCAGCAGAGCGTGAGCGAGCTGACCCGCAAGCTGCGCGCCAAGG
>JAGRMU010000645.1 GCA_020441165.1 Sedimentitalea sp. | reverse complement strand
CCGGATCGGCGCCTTCCTGCGCTATTTGTTGCAGTTCCTGCGGGAAATGGTCCAGTCCAACCTCGCGATGCTGGGATATGTCTATGCGCCGCGGCTGCAGCTGGCGCCGAAGGTGATTTCGGTGCCGACCCGCCTGACCGGCCCGCGCGAGCGGCTGACGCTGACCAGCACCATCGCGCTCACCCCCGGCTCGCTGGTACTCGCGCTCGACGGCCCCGAGCTTGCGGTGCACATCCTCGACGACCGCCTCGAAGACGGCATCCGCGACAGCATCGCCGGCTTCGAGCCCCTGCTGGAGACCGCCCTTGGCTGAGATCATGATCCTGATGTCGGGCGTGCTGATCACCGGCGGCATCCTGTGCTGCCTGATCCGGCTGGTGATCGGCCGCACCCTGACCGACCGAATCGTCGCCATCGACATGCTGACGATCATCGCCATCGTGCTGATCGCGCTCTATGCCCATGTCTCCGGCCGGTCGGCCTTTCTCGACGTCGCGCTGACCTACGGGCTGCTCAGCTTCCTGTCGGTGCTGGCCGTGGCGCGCTACATGGACCGGGAGATCTGAATGCTCGATCTCTTCATCCTGGTGATCTGCGGCGCGATCCTGCTCGGCGGCATCCTGGCGGTGACGGTGTCGGGCACGCTGGTCGCCTCGGTCAGCGCCGGCGCGGCGGGCCTCTTCGCCTCGCTCGGCTTCCTGCTGCTCGGCGCGCCCGACGTGGCCATGGCCGAGGCCGCGATCGGCTCCGGCCTCGGCATCTTCATCTTCCTCTACGCGCTGAAGAAAACCGGCCAGAGCGGGCGGGCGGACGAATGATCCAGATCCTCGCCAGCCTGCTGATCCTGCTCGGCTCGTTCTTCGTCTTCTCGGCCGGGCTGGGGCTGCTGCGGATGCCCGACCCGCTGACCCGGATCCAGGCGGGAACCAAGGCGACCACCCTCGGCGCGCTGCTGGTCCTGACCGGGCTGTCGATCCTGCACCCCGAGCGGCTGCTGCTCTACCTGCTGATCGTGGCCTTCGTCTTCATCAGCAACCCGATCTCCTCGCATGCCCTTGCGCGCGCCGCCGCGCGCCGCGCGGCCCGGGACGATGCCGCGAGCGGCGATGCGAGCGACCCGGCGTGACCGGGCGGAGCATCCACGTCGCGGTGAGCCTGCTGGCGCTCGCGGGTCTCGCGCTGGCCTGCGCGCGCATCGTCGCGGGCCATGTCGAACCGGTGGCGCTGGGGGAGCTCGCGGCGGGCTACATGCGGCTGAGCCCCGAGGAGCTGACCGTACCCAACGTGGTGACCGGGATCCTTCTGGCCTATCGCAGCTTCGACACGCTGGGCGAGGTCGCGGTGCTGTTCATGGTCGCGGCCAGCCTCGGCCCGCTGCTGCAGCCGATGGACGGCGCGCCCGCGCCGCGCCCGGTGCGCCCGATGCCGCCCGCCAGCGAGATCGTCGAAAGCGGCCACCACCTGCTGATGCCCTTCATCGCCACCTTCGGCGCCTACGTGATCCTGAACGGTCACCTGTCCGCCGGCGGCGGCTTCCAGGGCGGCGCCATCGTCGCCTCGGGGGTCGGGCTGTTCATGATCGTGCGGGTGGGAACCCCGGTCGACACCAGGGCGCTCAGCGTCGGGGAAAGCATGGCCGGCGTGCTTTTCGTCGCGATCGGGGCGCTCGGGCTGGTGCTGGGCGGCGGTTTCCTCGATCCGCGCATCCTGCCCGGGGGCGAGCTCGGCCGCTTCGTCAGCGGCGGGACGATCCCGATCGTCTCGGCGCTTCTGGGGATCAAGGTGGCGGCCGAGCTGTCCGTCGTGCTGCAGCGATTCAGAAGCTAGCGACGCAAGGAACCCGATGATCGGTCTGCCTGTCTCCACGCTTCTCATCGCCACCGGCTGCGGGCTCATCGTGCTGGGCTTTGCGGCGGTTCTTTTGCACCGCAACATCCTGCGGATGATCGTCGGCTTCAGCCTCGTCGATACCGGCGTCGCAATCGTGCTGGTGGCCTCGGGCTACGTCAAGGACGGCACCGCCCCGATCCTCGACGCCGATGTGACGCCGGACGCGGTCTTCGTCGATCCCGTCAACTCGGCCCTCGCCGTCACCGCCATCGTCATCGGCTTCTCGGTGACCGCCATGGCGCTGGCCTATGCGGTGCGGCTCTACCGTCTGCATGGAACGCTCGACGTCGGCGCGTTCACCGAGGGGCGCGGATGAGCGCCGTCTTTCACCCCACCGGCATCTACCTCTTCGGCCTCGGCGGCGGGTTCCTCCTGCCGATCCTTTACCAGCTGGGGCCGCGCTGGCTGCATGCCGGTTTCTGGATCGCGCTTTCCGGGATGACCGCCTGCGCGGTGCTGCCCGCCTTCGAGGTGCTGGGCAGCGGCATCGCCATCGACATCTTCACCGCCGGGGCCGCCCCGCCGCTGTCGATCAACCTGCGCTTCGGCCCGTGGGAGGCGGCGGTCTCGGCAAGCGCCACGCTGGTTGCGGCGCTGCTTGCCGTCGGCTTCTGGGAGACGCTGCGCACCCGCTACGTCGCGCTGCTGCTGTTCCTGATCGCCACGATGGGGGTCAACGGGCTGATCCAGACGCGCGATCTGTTCAACATGTTCGTGTTTCTCGAGATCCTCTCGATCGGCACCTATGGCCTTCTGGCCCTGCTGACCACCCCGCAGGGGGTCCAGGCGGCGTTCAAGTATGTCATCGCGACGATGGTCGCCTCGGCGCTGGTGCTGCTGGGATCGGCGCTGCTCTATACCGCGACGGGGCATCTGAACATCGACCTGCTGATCGCCGCCGCGCCGTCGCTGTCCGCGCCGCTCGCCGGGGCGGCGCTGGCGATGCTGCTGGCCGGCTACCTGATCGAGCTCAAGCCCTATCCCGCCGGCGGCTGGGGCCTCGACGTCTACCAAACCGCGCCGGCGCCGCTCGCGGCCTTCCTGTCGGTGGTCGGCTCGGCGGGGCTGGTCTTTGCCCTGGGCAAGCTGCTGCCGCTCTATCCGGGCGCGCTGGGGCCGCTGGCGGCGCTGGCGGCGCTGACCTTCCTGGCCTCGAACCTCGCCGGGCTGCGCCAGACGGACGTGTTCCGGATGCTCGGCTATTCCTCGATCGGGCAGATGGCGCTGCTGGTGATCGCGCTGACGGCGCTGAGCGAGATCGGCGCCGCCGCGGTGATGCCCTTCGTGCTCTTCGGCCTTTTCGCCAACCACCTTCTGGCCAAGGCGGGCCTCTTCTGCCTCGCCGGGGCGCTGGGGGCGCGGCGGGTGGACCAGCCGCTGTCGCTGGCCGCGCGGCCGCTGCTGGCCGGGCTGCTGGGGCTGTTCGTTCTCGCCATCTCGGGCCTGCCGCCCTTTCCCGGCTTCTGGGCCAAGTGGGAGCTGATCCTGCAACTGGCCGGGGCGCAGCGGCACCTGCTGATCGCGATCATCCTGATCGGCTCGCTCTGCGAGGCGGCCTATCTCTTCCGCTGGTTCCTGCGCGCGCTCGGCCCCGCCGAGGAGGCCGCGCCCGCCCGGACGCCGACGCTGCGCGACCTGGTGCCGGTCGCCGGGTTCGCGGCGCTGCTGGTGCTCTGCGGCGCGGCCGGCGCCACGCTCTCGGGGGCGCTCGGCTGGCCGGTCGTCCTGCCGCTGACGGTCGGGGCGCTGCTCTGCCTGGCCGAACCGCTGCCCGGACGGGTCAAGGCCGTGGCCATGCTCGGCGCGGTGGCCCTCGGCGGGGCGCTGCTGCCGCAACCGCCCGGCCTGCCGGGGCTCTTCGC
>JAGRMU010000644.1 GCA_020441165.1 Sedimentitalea sp. | reverse complement strand
GCGAGACGCCGGACATGCTGGATGCTCAGTACGAGGGCCGGCTGCAGGGCTACACCTATTCCCGCGAGGGCCATCCCAACGCCGCAGTGGTGGCCGCACGGCTCGACGCGATGGAGGGCGGGCAGGGCGGCGTGGTCACCGGCTCTGGCATGGCGGCGGTCAGTGCGGTGCTTCTGGGGCTGCTGCGGACGGGCGATCACGTGATCGGCGGCAACCAGCTCTATGGCCGGTCGCTGAAGCAGATGAAGGATGACCTGCCGCGCCTCGGCATCGCCACCAGCCTTGCCGATCCCGGCGACGTGGACGCGGTGCGCGCGGCGCTGCGCCCCGAGACCCGGATGCTGCTGGTCGAGGTGGTCTCGAACCCCTCGCTTCGCGTGGCCGATATCGACGGGCTGGCGGCGCTCTGCCGCGAGGCCGGCGTGCTGCTGGCGGTGGACAACACCTTCACCACCCCGCGCGGCATCCGTCCCTTCGAGCATGGCGCCGACATCGTGATCCACTCGATCACCAAGCTGCTGGCGGGGCACTCGGACGTGATGCTGGGCTATGCGGTGGCCCGCGATCCGGCGCTGACCGAGGCGATGCGGGTCTTCGCGGTCACCGCCGGGCTGACCCCCAGCCCCTTCGACTGCTGGCTGGCCGAGCGCGGGATGCTGACCTTCGATCTGCGCTTCGAGCGCGCCCAGGCCACCGCCGCCGCGCTGGCCGACCATCTGGCCGGCCTGCCGGGGATCGCCCGCGTGCTCTATCCGGGCCGCGCCGACCATCCCGATCACGCCCGCGCCGCGGCGCTGCTGGACGGGCAGGGCGGCAACATGGTCAGTTTCGAGCTGACCGGTGGACGCGCTGCCGCCAACGCCTTCACCCGCGCCGCCGATGGCCTCTGCTTCGCGCCGACCCTCGGCGACGTGGGCACCACGCTCTCGCATCCGGCTTCCTCCTCGCACCGGGGGCTGAGCTCGTCGGAGCGCGCCGCCCTGGGCCTCTCGGAAGGGTTCTTCCGGGTCTCCGTCGGGCTCGAGGACCGCGCGGCGCTGATGGCGGTCTTTTCCGACGCGGCTCGGGCCGCCTCGGAGGCATGACCCGCCGGTGTCCGACACGCTGATCCGGCAGATGCTGGCGGCGCTGCCACTGCCGGCGCTGATCGTCGAACGCTCCGAGCGCATCCTCGCCGCCAACGACGCCGCGACGGCGCTGCTGGGCGCGCGCCTCGAGGGTCGGCATTTTGCCACTGTGCTGCGCCAGCCGCCGGTGGCCGAGGCGATCGAGACCTGCCTGCGCGACGGCACACCGCGCGAGGCGCGCCATCACAGCGGCGAAGGTACCCGCGAAACGCTGTTCGACGTCGCCTGCCGGCCGCTGCCCGGGGTCGGCGCGCAAGGCGCGGGCGCGGTCATGGTGTCCTTCCTCGACGTGACCGGACAGGAGCAGGCCGAGCAGATGCGCCGCGATTTCGTCGCCAATGTCAGCCACGAGCTGCGCACCCCGCTGACCGCGCTGATCGGCTTCATCGAGACCCTGCGCGGCGCCGCGCGCGACGATGCCGCCGGGCGCGAGCGGTTCCTGGGGATCATGGCAGGCGAGGCGACGCGGATGAACCGGCTGGTCGGCGATCTGCTGTCGCTGAGCCGGGTCGAGGCGCAGGAACGGGTTCGGCCCGCCGAGCGGGTCGATCTGGGCGCCCTGCTGGCGTCGACCCTGAAAAGCCTGGCACCGCTGGCCGCCGAGGTATCGGTGCGTCTGATCCTCGATGCGCCCGAGGGGCCAGTCACGGTGACCGGCGACCCCGACCAGCTGCGGCAGGTCTTCACCAACCTGATCGAGAACGCGATCAAGTACGGCAAGTCGGGCGGCGTCGTCGATGTCGTCCTGCGCGCCGTCGACCGCGATGTCGCGATCCGCGGGCCCGGGGCGCGGGTGCAGGTGATCGACCGGGGGCCGGGGATCGACCCGGTGCACCTGCCGCGCCTCACCGAGCGCTTCTACCGCGTCGACAGCCACCGCAGCCGGCAACTCGGCGGGACGGGCCTGGGCCTGGCCATCGTCAAGCACATCGTCAGCCGCCACCGCGGCCGCCTGAAGA
This sequence comes from Sedimentitalea sp., assembly GCA_020441165.1. Classification (GTDB taxonomy): domain Bacteria; phylum Pseudomonadota; class Alphaproteobacteria; order Rhodobacterales; family Rhodobacteraceae; genus JAGRMU01. Next base: position 265 of record JAGRMU010000644.1, on the reverse strand, counting down.
TCGAGAGCGCGCCGGGGCAGGGCGCGACTTTCACCGTGATCCTGCCAGCCTGAGTTCCGGGACGCGCACGCGGCGTCCCGGGCACCCGCGACACCATCGACAAACTCCCGCCCTTTCATGAAACCGTTACACGGCTGTCACAAAACCATAGCGCGCCGGGGCTACTCGGGCGTCAGGATCATCCTTGGGGGTGATCGCGCCATGCACACTCAGGAGACAGCCATGTCCTTCGCCAAACTCACCGCGTCCACACTGGCCCTCGCGG
>JAGRMU010000643.1 GCA_020441165.1 Sedimentitalea sp. | reverse complement strand
TTGTCGCGGTGCGGCCGGTCGCGGCTTTCGGTGCGCCGGCTAGCCGGTGCATGCCGGTCATTCCGTCCGGTGCCGGCAGCGATCCGCACGGTTGCGTGTATACAATGGTGAGGATTTTTCCTACAAATTTCACGAATCGCAACAATGCGGCACCGCCCAGTGCCCGGCCCGAACCGGGTGGCCATGGCACGCAGGATGAGGGACAAACGTGCGGATCATCGCGACGGCAATCGTCTTGGCGGGACTCTGGCTGCTGCTGTCGGGGCTCTACAAGCCGTTGATCCTGGCCTTTGGCGCGGCCTCGGTGGTGCTGGTGGTGTTCGTGGTCAACCGCATGGACGCGGTCGACGGCGACCGGGTCGCGCTGCACCTGAAGCCGCTGGCGAGCGTGCGGTATTTCTTCTGGCTGCTGGGCGAGATCGCCAAGTCGAACTGGGCGGTGACCAAGATCGTCCTGTCGCCGAGCCTGCCGATCCGGCAGCGCCTGTTTCCGGTGCCCTATAACCAGAAGACCGACCTCGGGCAGGTGATCTTCGCCAACTCGATCACCCTCACGCCCGGCACCCTGACGGTCGAGACCGACCTGGGCTATTTCCTGGTCCACGCGCTGTCGTTTTCGCCCGGCGACATGGACGCGCTGGCCGACATGGACGCGCGGGTCAGCGCCACCGAATCCGCGGGGGCCGCCTGATGTTCGTGCTGGCCAGCATCGCCCTCATCATCGCGATGATCCTCGTGCTGATCCGCCTTTTCGCCGGTCCGTCGCTCTATGACCGTGTGCTGGCGGTCAATGGTTTCGGCACGCTGACCGTGCTTTTCATCGCGGTGCTCGGCTTTCTGAACGGGCGCCCGGATTTCCTCGATATCGCGCTGCTCTATGCGCTGATCAACTTCGTCGGCACCATCGCGGTGCTGAAGTTCTTCCGTTACCGCGCGATGGGCGACAGCGGGCGCGACGTCACCGAGATGGACGGGTGAGCGGCATGGAGACGCTGATCGACATCCTCAGCTGGATCCTGATTGCGGCCGGATCGTTCTTCGCCGTGGTGGGCGCCGCCGGCATCCTGCGGTTTCCCGATTTCTGGTCGCGGCTCCATGCGCTCTCGATCACCGACAGCGGCGGGGTGATCCTGCTGCTGCTCGGCATGGCGCTGCAGGCCGGATGGGGTCTGGTCGCGGTCAAACTGCTGATCATCCTCGCCTTCCTGTTCATCACCGGGCCGACCTCGACCCATGCCGTCGCCAATGCCGCGCTGGTCTCGGGGATGAAGCCCAAGGATTCCGCCGGCGCGCCCGGCGATGTGACCGACCCCGAGAGCCCCGAGCCCGCCACCGACAAGGCAGGTGCGCCATAGACACCTTCATCAACATCGTCCTCTTCAGCTTTCTCGTCGCCACGGCCCTGGCCGTGCTGCGCACCCGCAGCCTCTTTGCCACGGTGATGCTCGCGGGCGTGTTCAGCCTGCTCTCGGCGCTGCTCTTCGTGACGCTGGACGCGGTCGACGTCGCCTTCACCGAGGCCGCGGTGGGGGCCGGGATCTCGACAGTGCTGATGCTGGGCACGCTGGCCCTGACCCGGCGCTTCGAGAGCCCGCCGGCCCACACGCCGGTGATCCCGCTCTTCGTGGTGCTGGTGACCGGCGCGGCGCTGGTCTACGGCACGCTCGACATGCCCTATTTCGGCAGCGCCACCGCCCCCGCGCAGACCCATGTGGCGCCGGATTACATATCGCGCACCCCGCACGAGATCGACGTGCCCAACATCGTCACCGCGATCCTCGCCAGCTACCGCGGATATGACACGCTGGGCGAGACGGCGGTGGTGTTCACCGCTGCTGTCGGGGTGCTGCTGCTGCTCAGCGGGCTGCGCCGCCGGCGCCGGAAAGAGGAAGAGGACGTCTGATGCGCCACCACCTGATCCTGCGCGTCGTCACCAAGCTGCTGATCGGCAGCATCATGCTGTTTGCGCTCTACGTGCAGTTCCATGGCGACTACTCCCCCGGCGGTGGGTTCCAGGCCGGGGTGATCATGGCGGTGGCCTTTATCATCTACGGGATCGTGTTCAGCCTGCAGGACGTGCAGCGGGTTCTTCCACCCTGGCTGGTGCACAAGCTCTCGGCGCTGGGGGTGCTGGTCTATGCCGGCACCGGCGTGGTCAGCTTCTTCACGGGCTACGGGTTTCTCGATTATGCCGCGCTAAGCCCGCACCATCCCGTGCACGGTCAGCATTATGGCATCATCCTGGTCGAGCTTGGCGTCGGCATCACCGTCACCGGGGTGATGATAACGATCTACTACGCCTTCACCTCGCGCACGCCGGTGATGGATGACGAGGCATGGTAGACGTGCAACCGCAATTCGACTGGGCCTTCATCGTCGGCCACATCAACTACTGGCTGTTCATCGTGCTAATGATGACCGGTTTCTACATCGTGGTGGCACGCGGAAACCTGGTGAAGAAGATCGTAGGGCTGAACATCTTCCAGACCGCCGTTTTCATGCTCTACATCTCGATCGGCAAGATCGCCGGCGGCACCGCGCCGATCTTTCCCATCAACATGAAGATCGATCCCAGCGTGGTCTA
>JAGRMU010000164.1:1885-2874 GCA_020441165.1 Sedimentitalea sp. | reverse complement strand
TCGCTGATCCGGCTGCTGAAGAAGCCGCTGCAGGTGACGGGCGGGCAGATCCTCTTCAAGGGCGAGGATCTGCGCGCCTTGCCCGACCGCGCCATGCGCGATCTGCGCGGCGACCGCATCGCGATGATCTTCCAGGAACCGATGACCGCGCTCAACCCGCTCAAGACCGTGGGCCGCCAGATCGCCGAGATGTTCGTGCTGCACCGCGGCAAGAGCTGGGACGAGGCCGGCAAGCTGGCCATCGACGCGCTGGCCAGCGTCCAGGTGCCCGCGCCCGAGGAGCGGGTGCGCGCCTATCCGTTCCAGATGTCGGGCGGCATGCGCCAGCGGGTGATGATCGCCATCGCCCTGGCCTGCGATCCCGACCTGCTGATCGCCGACGAGCCGACCACCGCGCTCGATGTCACGGTGCAGGACGAGGTGCTGAAGCTGATCGCCGAGCTCTGTTCGGCGCGCGGCACCGCGGTGCTGCTGATCTCCCACGATCTCGGCGTCATCGCCAACATGTGCCAGCGCGTCGGCGTCATGTATGCCGGCCGGCTGGTCGAGGAACGCGACACCTACGACCTCTTCGCGGAGCCGCGCCATCCCTATACCAGGGGACTTCTGGGGGCGCTGCCCCGGCTCGGCTCGCGGTTCCAGGGCGGGCGTCAGCGCCTGGTCGATATCGACGGGCTGATCGCCGACAAGGAGAGCCTCTTGCAGGAATTCTGCCACCAGCCGCGCAACCCGGTCCGCGACCCGCGCCAGCGCGCCTTGGCCGAGGGCACGCCATGACCCCGCCGCTGCTGGAGATCCGCGACCTGCATGTGCATTTCCCGGTGGGGGCGCAGTTCCTGGCGCGCAACAAGCGCATCCTGCACGCGGTCAGCGGTGTCGATCTGACGCTGCAGAAGGGGGAGTGCCTTTCCATCGTCGGCGAATCCGGCTGCGGCAAATCCACCACCGCGCTGGCGGTCATGGGCCTGCAGGAGCCGACCGCCGGCGAC
>JAGRMU010000164.1:414-1716 GCA_020441165.1 Sedimentitalea sp. | reverse complement strand
GACCGGATCGCGGACATCCTGCACAAGGTCGGGCTGCTGCCGGAACATGCCGCGCGGCTGCCGCACGAGTTTTCCGGCGGCCAGCGCCAGCGCATCGGCATCGCCCGCGCGCTGATCCTCAATCCCCGCATCCTGATGCTGGACGAGCCGGTCTCGGCGCTGGACGTGTCGGTGCGCGCCCAGATCATCAACCTGCTGCTCGACCTGCAGGAGGCGCTGTCGCTGTCCTTCGTGATGATCAGCCACGATCTGGGCGTCGTCGAGCACATGAGCGACCGTGTGGCGGTGATGTATTTCGGGCAGATCGTGGAAATCGGGCCTTGGGACGCGATCTTCGCCAATCCGACGCATCCCTATACGCGCAAGCTGATCGAAACCATCCCCGACCCCGACACGGTGCTGCACCCTTCGCGGGGCCGGGCGGCGCACAAGGTGCCCGAGCCGCCCGCGGGCTACCGGTTTCACCCCGAGACCACCGGGCGGCCCGACGTCTATGCCGCGCCCGCGCCGTCGGAGCTGATCGAGATCGCGCCGGGCCACCGGATCCGCGCCCGCGCCGCTTGAAATCGTGCGTGATACCCAGGCCAGGTCCCGGGGATCGACCTCAGGTTCCGTGCGCGTTGCGGCGCAGCACCATGCCCGGCCGCTGCCCGGTCGCCGCGCCATCCTTCCAGACCACGGACCCGTTCACGATCACCGCGGCGATCCCGGCGGCGGGGCGCGTCGGCTCCTGGAAGGTGGCGCGATCCTCGATCCTCGCGGCATCGAACAGCGCCAGGTCGGCAAAGGCGGCCGTGCGCAGCACCCCGCGATCCGCAAAGCCGAACTCCGCCGCGCTCAGACCGGTCATCTTGTGCACCGCCGCCTCGAGGCTGAACAGGCCCAGATCGCGGGCATAGTGACCGAGCACGCGCGGGAAGGTGCCCCAGAGGCGCGGATGCGGGAACGCGTCATGGGGCAGCCCGTCCGAGCCGATCATCGTCGGATCGAAGGCGAGGATGCGCTGCACGTCGCCCTCGTCCATGCGGAAATAGACCGCGCCGGCCGGTTGCAGGCGCGCGACCGCCTCGGCCAGCGAGCAGCCCATCTCGGCGACGATATCGGCCATGTCGCGCCCGGCCTGCTCGGGCATCCCGCGCGACCAGGTGACCAGCGTGCGGGCCGAGGTTTCCACGTGATCCAGCATCAGGATGGTCGAGGAGGCGGCATAGGGATAGCAATCGAGGCTGACGCGCTGCCCTTGCCTGCGCTCGGAAATCACCCGCAGGGTGTTGACAGATTGACCGTGCGCGGCGGCCCCGG
>JAGRMU010000164.1:0-221 GCA_020441165.1 Sedimentitalea sp. | reverse complement strand
CGCATGTGCGTCGCGTAGAGCCCGCCCTGCGCGACCATCGGCCGGCAGACCTCGATCACTTCCTCGGTCGTGGCGGCCATCGCCGGGGGATAGGCAAGCCCGGTGGACACGCCGATGGCCCCCGCCGCCATCGCCTCGGCCACCAGATCCTGCATCGCCGCGATCTCGGTTGTGCTTGCCGCGCGGGTCAGGTCCGCCATGGTGATCGCGCGCAGGGTCGT
>JAGRMU010000642.1 GCA_020441165.1 Sedimentitalea sp. | reverse complement strand
AACTGTCCAGCGAGACCACCTCGGCATCCGCCTTGGCGGCCTGTTCGGGGGTCTCCTTGGCGTGGTCGGAATTGGTCGCCTCGGGCGCCTCGTCGTCCTCGTCCTCCTCCTCGGAGGATTCGAACCGCAGGCCGAACTCCACGGACGGGTCCACGAAGGTCTTGATCGCGTCATAGGGGATGTAGAGCGTCTCGGGCGCGTCGCCGAAATTCAGCGTCACCGAGAACCCGTCCTCGCCGACCTCGAGATTGTCGTACCAGTGCTGCATGACCACGGTCATCTCGCCCGGATAGCGGTCGGACAGCCAATCGGCCAGCTCGGCGTCGGGATGCGCGGTGTCGAAGGTGATGAAGAAGTGATGCGCGCCGGGCAAGCCATGCTCGGCCACGTCGCGCAGCACCGTCTTGATCAGGCCGCGCATGGCGGTGTGCATCAGGTTGCCATAGTCGATATCGCGCGCCATCGCAGATCCCCGCAGCTGTCGAATCGAGCATAGGGGATTCGATCAGAAACGAAAGCCCGGCGGCGACGGAATCTGCATCACGCAAGCCCCAGGATCACCCCGACCCCGGCGAGGATCGCAAGGGTCGGCACCATGCCGAGGCGCAGCCCCAGCATCAGCAGCCCCGCCAGCACGGCAAGGCCCAGGGCCGCCGGATCGAGGCTCTCCCAGCGCGGCACCGGCAGCATCAGCGGGCCGGTGGAGAGCCGGCCGAGCTCGGCGAAAAGCACGTGCAGGGCGAACCAGATCGACAGGTTCAGGATCACCCCGACGACGGCGGCCATGATCGCCTCCAGCGCCGCCGACAGGCGCGGCCTGGCCGAGATCTGCTCCAGGTACGGGCCGGCCAGGAAGATCCAGAGGAAACAGGGCACGAAGGTCGCCCAGAGCGCCACGGCGCCGGCCGCCAGCGCCAGGCCGACGCCGCCCGCCAGGTGCCCGGCCAGCATCGCGACGAACTGGGTCACCAGGATCAGCGGGCCGGGCGTGGTCTCGGCGAGGCCGAGCGCGTCGATCATCTGGGCGGTGCTGATCCACCCATGCTCCTGCACCACGGTCTGGGTCATGTAGGCCAGGACCGCATAGGCCCCGCCGAAGCTGACCACCGCCAGCCGGGCGAAGAACCAGCCCAGATCGGCCAGGAGCTGCGGCCCGGTGACGCTGAGCGCGATGAGCGGCCCCAGCCAGAGCGCCATCCAGAGCGCCGCGACGCGCAAGGGGGCCGGTCCGGCGGGCGACGCGGGGGCGGGTGGCACCTCGCGCGGCGCGGCGGTCAGCGCCCCCCAGAGCGCGGCGGCGGCGATGATCGCCGGGAAGGGCAGGTTGAAGGCGAAGATCGCAAGGAAGGCCGCGCCGGCCAGACCCCAGGCCGATCGCCTCGTCAGCGCCTTGCGCGCGATCTTCACAAGCGCCTGCAGCACGATCACGATCACCGCCGCCTTGATGCCGGTGAACCCCGCCCGGACCAGCGGCAGATCGCCATGGGCCGCGTAGAGCAGCACCAGCACCGCGATCACCGCCGCCCCCGGCAACACGAAGAGCAGCCCCGCGATCAGCCCGCCCGCCACCCCGCGCAGCCGCCAGCCGGCATAGGCGGCCAGCTGCATCGCCTCGGGGCCGGGCAGCAGCATGCAGAGCGAGAGGGCGCGCAGGAAGGTGGGCTCGTCCAGCCAGGGCCGCTCCTCGACCAGCTCGCGATGCATCACCGCGATCTGTGCCGCCGGCCCGCCGAAGGACAGAAGCCCGATGCGCCCGAAGACGCGGATCAGGGCGCGGGTATCCGGGGGCGTCACCACAGCCGGGGCGCGCGCCCACGGCGCCCTTCGGCCCCCTCGGACGGCGCCGAGGCGATGTCACGCGGCAGAGTCATGGCATGCATCCCTTTCAGGCGGAAACATGCGACGCGATGGGGTTCCGGCTCAAGCGCCGGTCGCGAAAATCTCCCTGCGGCGGTCGGGCCGCATCGCGGCGTCCACGGCAGGCCCGGCGCGCATCACACCCAGCCGAGGCGCTGGCCG
>JAGRMU010000163.1:1171-1536 GCA_020441165.1 Sedimentitalea sp. | reverse complement strand
TGGACGGTGGGCGAGATGGAGGACCGCTATCGCAAGATGTCCAAGATGGGCGTGCGCATCATCGAAGGCTATAATGGCCGGGTCCGCGAGGCGCTGGCCAAGGGCGAGATGTTCTCGCGCACGGTGCAGACCGGGTTCGACGACGAGACCGGCGAGCCGGTGTTCGAGACCGAAGAATTCGCCCCCGAGGCGCTGCCCTATATCGTGGTGATCGTCGACGAGATGGCCGACCTGANNNTCGCCGGCAAGGAGATCGAGGCCTGTATCCAGCGCCTGGCGCAGATGGCGCGGGCCAGCGGAATCCACCTGATCATGGCCACGCAGCGCCCCTCGGTCGACGTGATCACCGGCACGATCAAGGCCAA
>JAGRMU010000163.1:0-1141 GCA_020441165.1 Sedimentitalea sp. | reverse complement strand
AGATCGACAGCCGCACCATCCTCGGCGAGATGGGGGCCGAGCAGCTGCTGGGCATGGGCGACATGCTCTACATGGCGGGCGGCGCCAAGATCACCCGCTGCCACGGACCGTTCGTGTCCGACGAGGAGGTCGAGGAGGTGGTCAACCATCTCAAGGGCTTCGGCCCGCCCGCCTATGTCGGCACGGTGCTGGAAGGGCCCGACGACGACCGCGAAAGCGACATCGACCTGGTGCTGGGCCTCGGCGGCAACACCGATGGCGAGGACGCGCTCTACGACACCGCGGTGCAGATCGTCATCAAGGACCGCAAGTGCTCGACCAGCTACATCCAGCGCAAGCTGGCGATCGGCTACAACAAGGCCGCGCGGCTGGTCGAGCAGATGGAGGAGGAGGGGCTGGTCTCGCAAGCCAATCACGTGGGCAAGCGCGAGATCCTGGTGCCCGAGCCGCAATGACGCGGCTTCCATTCGGCGCGGGGCACCCTATCTTGGCGGCATGAAACAGCTCACACTCGGTCTCGCGTTGCTCCTGTCGGTGCTGCTGGGCAGCGCCGCCCGCGCCGATGGCAAGCAGCCGCTCTCGGCGATCTCGGCCTATCTGAATGGGCTGACCACGGCGCAGGCGACGTTCACCCAGATCAACGACGACGGCTCGCGCTCGACCGGGCGGCTCTACATCCACCGGCCCGGGCGGATGCGCTTCGAGTACGACCCTCCCGACAGCGCCGTGGTGCTGGCCGGGGCGGGGGCGGTGGTGATCCGCGATCCCAAGTCGAACCAGCCGCCCGAAAGCTATCCGCTCAACCGCACGCCGCTGTCGATCATCCTGGCCGCGAAGGTCGACCTCGGTCGCGCCGGCATGGTGACCGGGCATGGCTGGGACGGCAACTACACCATCGTGCGTGCCCAGGACCCGGACAACCCGGACAGCGGCAGCATCGACCTGATGTTCTCGGGCGACCCGGTGGCGCTGGATCGCTGGGTGGTCACCGACGCGTCGGGCGCCAAGACCACGGTGATCCTGGGCGCGCTCGAAACCGGAATGCGGCTCGATCCGTTCCTGTTCAACACCCAGGCCGGAAGCAACCGTTCGAACCGGTGAAGCGGCTCGGGTCCGCAAGGATGCAAGCCAATCCGTTTGG
>JAGRMU010000162.1 GCA_020441165.1 Sedimentitalea sp. | reverse complement strand
CCCCGCAGACTTCTTCAGCAGCCTGCTAGGCGCCGCGCCGCCGCCGGCGCCGCCCGCCGTCGGCCTCATTGCCACCGCCGGCGTTGAACATCGCCTCCGGCAGGGTCACGATCTTCGAGAGCTCCGGGAAGGGGTCGGTCTTGTGCGGGATCGCGTTGGCGGCGACGAAGTGCTCCTGGAAGCGCGGCTCGATGGCGGTCTCGACCTTGGTGATCTCGCCCACCACGCGCTCGATCTCGGCCCGCGCCGCGACGTTGCAAAGCGCGATCCGCGCCCCGGTCCCGGCGGCGTTGCCCGCCGAGGTCACCTTGTCCAGCGGCGCGTCCGGGATCATGCCCAGCACCAGCGCGTGCTTGGACGAGATATGGGCCCCGAACGCTCCGGCCAGCACAACGCGGTCCACCTTGTCGACGCCCATCTCGTCCATCAAGAGCCGCGCCCCGGCATAGAGGGCCGATTTCGCCAGCTGGATGGCGCGGATGTCGCCCTGGGTCACCAGGATCCGCGGCCCGCCCGTGTCGCTGGCGTCGTGCAGCAGGTAGGAATGGGTACGCCCTTCGGGCACGCAGCGCGCGGTGCCGGTCTGCGCGGCCGAGCCGATCAGGCCCGAGGCATCGACGATCCCGGCCATGCGCATCTCGGCCACCGCCTCGATGATGCCCGACCCGCAGATGCCGGTGATGCCGCTGGTGGCGGTGGCCTCGGCGAACCCCTCCTCGTCGGACCAGAGGTCGCACCCGATGACGCGCACCCGCGGCTCCTTGCTGACCGGGTCGATCTCGACCCTCTCGATGGCGCCCGGCGCGGCGCGCTGGCCCGAGCTGATCTGCGCGCCCTCGAAGGCCGGGCCGGTGGGGGACGAGCAGGCCAGCACCCGGCTGGTATTGCCCAGCAGCAGCTCGGCATTGGTGCCCACGTCGACGATTAGCACCAGGTCCTGCGACTTGCCCGGCTCCTCGCTCAGCGCCACCGCGGCGGCGTCGGCGCCGACATGGCCGGCGATGCAAGGCAGGATGTAGATCCGCGCGCGAGGGTTCATCGCGTTCAAGCCCAGGTCCGGCGCGGTCAGGTGCAGCGCCTGCGAGGTGGCCAGCGCGAAGGGGGCCTGGCCCAGCTCGACCGGATCGAGGCCCAGCAGCAGGTGATGCATCACCGGGTTGCAGACGAAGACGGTCTCGAGGATCAGCGCCGGATCGATGCCCGCCTCGGCGGCGATGGCGCGGGTCAGATCGTCGATTCCATTACGCACCGCGGCGGTCATCTCGGCATCGCCGCCGGGATTCATCATCGCGTAGGAGACCCGGCTCATCAGATCCTCGCCGAAGCGGATCTGCGGGTTCATCATCCCCGACGAGGCGATGACGATCCCGGTCTCGAGGTCCGTCAGGTGCGCGGCGATGGTGGTCGAGCCCAGATCGATGGCGAGCCCGTAGAGGCCGGTCTCGTGCAGGCCCGGCCAGATCTCGGTGATCCGCGGCCGGCCCGGCCCGTTGTCCCGGTGCAGCGCCACGGTGACCTGCCAGTTGCCCTTGCGCAGGGTCTTTTGCAGCTTGGCCAGCAGCGACAGGTCGGCGGTGATCCCCGAGATCTCCCATTGCTCGCTCAGCGCGCGCTCCAGCCGTTCCAGATCGCCGGTGGGCGTGTGCATGTCCGGCTCCTCGACCTCGACGAAATAGAGCCGCGTGGCCGGGTCCATGATGATCGGGCGGGCACTGGCGGCCTTGCGGATCACCTGCTTGTGCACCTGGCTCTCGGGGGGCACGTCGATCACCACGTCGCCCTGCAGCGTCGCCTGGCAGCCCAGCCGGCGGCCGGCCTGAAGCCCGCGCTTGTCGGCATAGCGCTGCTCGACGCTGTTCCACTCTGACAGCGCGCCCTCCGAGACGGTCACCCCGTGCTTGGGAAACTCGCCGTAGGACGGGGTGATCTGGCACTTGCTGCAGATGCCGCGCCCGCCGCAGACCGAATCGAGATCGACGCCAAGCTGGCGCGCGGCGGCCAGCACCGGCGTGCCGGCCGGGAACCGGCCACGCTTGCCCGAAGGGGTGAAGACCACGAGGGGATCGTTGCTCATGCCGGTGCCTGCCTTTGTGCCGCGAGTCGCGTCAAGATAGGCCATCGCGGGCAAAGCGAACGCCGTCAAGCGGCACGTGCGGGCCTGCCCGCGTCATTCGCAAGCGGCGCGGGGTCCGCGGAGCGCCGGGCAGGGCTAGGCGCGGCGGTTCCCCCCTTTCGTCCGCCGGACTTCCATGCGATAGGGTGGCCGCCAAACGGACGGTTGCATGAGGGGACGCTAATGCAGATTCGTGAGGCACTCACCTTCGACGATGTTCTTCTGGTCCCGGCCGCCAGTTCCGTGCTGCCGTCAACCGCCAATACCGCGACCCGCGTGACGCGCGAGATCGCGATGAACATTCCGCTGCTCTCCAGTGCCATGGACACGGTCACCGAGGCGCGCATGGCGATCGCCATGGCCCAGGCCGGGGGCATGGGGGTGCTGCACCGCAATCTCGACATCGCCGCCCAGGCCGAGGAGGTCCGCCGCGTCAAGCGCTTCGAGAGCGGCATCGTCTACAACCCGATCACCCTCACCCCCGACCAGACCCTGGCCGACGCCAAGGCGCTGCAGGACCGGTACAACGTCACCGGCTTTCCGGTCGTGGATCCCTCGGGCCGGGTGGTCGGCATCGTCACGAACCGCGACATGCGCTTTGCCAGCGACGACCGCACCCCGGTGCGGGTGATGATGAGTTCGGACAACCTGGCGGTGCTGCACGAGCCGGCCGACCGCGAGGAGGCGATCAGCCTGATGAAGGCACGGCGGATCGAGAAGCTGCTGGTGACCGATGCGCAGGGCAAGCTGACCGGGCTGCTGACGCTGAAGGATACCGAGCAGGCGGTGCTCAACCCGACCGCCTGCAAGGACCGGCTGGGCCGGCTGCGGGTGGCGGCGGCCAGCACCGTCGGCGATGCCGGGTTCGAGCGCGCCGAGGCGCTGGTCGATGCCGGCGTCGACATGATCGTGATCGACACCGCGCACGGCCATTCCGAGGGTGTCGCGGTGGCGGTGGCGCGGGCCAAGACGCTGTCCAACGAGGTGCAGGTCGTCGCCGGCAACGTCGCCACCGGCGCGGCGACGCGCGCGCTGATCGATGCCGGGGCCGACGCGATCAAGGTCGGCATCGGTCCGGGCAGCATCTGCACCACCCGCGTGGTGGCCGGCGTCGGGGTGCCGCAGTTGACCGCGATCATGGATTGCGCCGAGGCCGCCGGCGACGTTCCGGTCATCGCCGATGGCGGCATCAAGTATTCGGGGGATTTCGCCAAGGCGATCGCTGCCGGGGCCTCCTGCGCCATGGTCGGCAGCATGATCGCCGGAACCGACGAGAGCCCCGGCGAGGTGATCCTCTACCAGGGCCGCAGCTTCAAGAGCTATCGCGGCATGGGCAGCCTTGGCGCGATGGCCCGCGGCTCGGCGGATCGCTATTTCCAGAAGGACGCGGCCAGCGACAAGCTGGTGCCCGAGGGCATCGAGGGCCAGGTGCCCTACAAGGGCAGCGCCGGGGCGGTGATCCACCAGCTGGTCGGGGGCCTGCGCGCCGCCATGGGCTATACCGGCTGCGCCACCATCGACGAGATGCGCCGCAACTGCCAGTTCGTCAAGATCACCGGGGCCGGTCTGAAGGAAAGCCACGTGCATGATGTTCAGATCACGAGAGAGTCTCCGAACTATCGGACGTGATAATATCCTATAAATAAATGAAAAAATATGATTTGAGGGCGAGAAAGACGCTTCGATCTGCGCTCGGAACATTTCAGGAACTGGACAGAACCTACCCGGAACTGATTATCGCATCAGTATATCAACTGATGCGAAAAAAGATAGTGATCGCGCTGAACTGATGCGACCTGCAGGCGCGTATGCATCGAGACCAAGCTGTACGCAGGTAGGCTCAGCGCCCCCAGGCGGGTACTCAGGGCGCGATCCCGATACCCATTGCGCCAGGTTGCGCTGGCCTCGGGCGGGACCGCGGCTGCCGATCTGATGCTGCACCTGATCGCGACGGAACACGGGGCCGATCTTGCCACGGCGGTCGCGGACCAGATGGTCTACAATGCCGTCCGCGAGGGGACCGCGGCGCAGCGCGTCTCGCTCCAGTCGCGCCATGGCATGCGCTGCCAGCACCTGACGCGTGCGATCAGGCTCATGGAGGAGACCATCGAGACGCCGCTCGCGCCGCGGGCGATCGCGGAGCAGCTCGACATCTCGACCCGACAACTGGAACGGTTGTTCGGCAAGTACCTCAACACCTCGCCGAAGCGCTACATCGTCGAGATGCGGCTCCACCGGGCGCGCAACCTGATCGTGCAGACCGAACAGTCGATCACCCAGATCGCGATGGCCTGCGGGTTCAACTGGACTTCGCATTTTTCCAAGGTCTTCCGCAGCCATTCCGGGACGTCCCCAATCACCCAGCGCACGACGCTCGCCTGACCATTGCGCGGTGGGCGCGCATGGTCGCGCTGAGGAGTTCTTGGCTGGGACCTGTGCCTGGTGCAGATCTGGTGCAGGTCTCGTGTCCCTATTGCAGCGAAATCAGAATCTTCGGGGATGCCGAGGGTTTCACGAAGGTCACGAGGGTTCGCCAGGCGAGCGTTCCGCAGGCTCGCCGAAGTAGTCGAGGGCAAGGTCGCGCGACCTCGCGGGGCGGGACTTCGACGCGCACGGCGTCGAGGGCAGGCGGGGCAGACATGCAAATCACCGGACCTTCCGATCGCTGCTTTACAAGACGGAGCGGCCGGTTCGGAGCACACTTGACTCGGATGATGCGAAACTGCAGCGTTGATGCATGATCGAATCATTGCAGCGTTCTCCTGGTCGCGGGCACACCCGGACAAATAGTCAGCTCGAAGCCGACATCCTGGCGGGCATCCTTGCTGCGTCGAGCGACGCCTGCTGGTGCATGGAGTTCGGCCTGCCGGTCGATCTGTCCGCGCCAGGCCACGAGATCGTCCGCCAGGTGTTCGAGAACGATCCGTTCTGGCGGCTGGCCAATCCCGCGATGTCGCGTCTCTATCTGCTGGAGCCGGCCGCGGAGTTCACCGCGCGGCCAACCTCCGAGATCTTTCCGCGCAATGCCCAGAACGAGGAGTTCGTCCGGCGGCTGATCGAGAACGGCTTCGAGATGGATGCCGCGCCGGCGCTCGACAGGCGGTATGACGGCGTCGAGATCTATGTCGAGAACGATGTCCGGGCCCATATCAGGGACGGGCAACTGCTGCGCATGTTCGGGATCGTGCGCGATGTCGGCAAGCATCG
>JAGRMU010000161.1 GCA_020441165.1 Sedimentitalea sp. | reverse complement strand
TCGACAAGCCCGTCAAGGCAGGTCAGCACCAGATCGCGGATATCGGCAAAGAGGTTCATCGCGGCGTCCCTTTTCGGCATTCAGCGCGGTGTATCACTCCAGCATCCGCGGTCAACCGATCCCGCCAGGGCGCGCGCTCAGACGAAATCCGGCGGCGCGGTCACCGGGGACCGGGTGCTGCCCATCAGCCGCGCATGTTCCTGCAGCGCGAAGCGGTCGGTCATGCCGGCGATATAGTCCGAGACGATCCGCGCCAGCGCTGTTTCGTCCCGCGCCTCCTCGACGTCCTTGCGCCACTGTTTGGGCAGCTGCTCGGGATGGGCGATGAAATATGGAAAGAGGTCCTGCACCACGTGGGTGACCTCGGCGCGCATCGCCACCACGCTGGGCGCACGATACATCCGCTCGAACAGGAAGCCGCGGATGACCTTGAGATCGGTGAAGACCGGCCGCGAGAACTGCACCATCGGGCGGCCGGCCAGGCGGATATCGGCGGCCGTCTGCGGATCCAGCTCGGCGAGATTGCGGCGCGCCAGGGTGATCACGTCCTTGACCAGGACACCGAAGAACCGGCGCAGCGCCTCGTGGCGGCGCCGGTAATAGTTCAGACCGGGCCAGAGCCGGTCGACCTCGGCGAAACAGCGCTCGAGGATCGGCAGCTCCGCCAACTCGTCGGTCGAGAACAGCTCGGCCCGCAGCCCGTCATGCAGGTCGTGGTGGTTGTAGGCGACATCGTCGGCGATCGCCGCGACCTGGGCCTCGGCGCTGGCATAGGTGTCCAGTTCCAGATCGTGCCGGGCATTGTATCCGGCCAGCGCCCAGGGGATCGGCTGTGGCACGGGACCATTGTGTTTGGCAATGCCTTCAAGGGTTTCCCAGGTGAGATTCAACCCGTCGAACCCGGCATAATGGCGCTCTAGGTGGGTGACGATGCGGATCGCCTGGGCGTTGTGGTCGAACCCGCCGAAAGGGGCCATGAGGCCGTGCAGCGCGTCCTCGCCGGTATGGCCGAAGGGCGGGTGCCCCAGATCGTGGGCCAGGGCGACCGCCTCGGTCAGTTCGCCGTTCAGCCCCAGCGCCCCGGCAATGGTCCGGGCCACCTGGGCCACCTCGATGGAGTGGGTCAGCCGCGTGCGATAATAATCGCCCTCGTGCTCGACGAAGACCTGGGTCTTGTGCTTGAGCCGGCGGAAGGCGCTGGCATGGATGATCCGGTCCCGGTCGCGCTGAAAACACGAGCGGAAACTGCTCTCCTCCTCCGCCACCAGCCGTCCCCTGCTGCGCGCCGGATCCGAGGCATAGGGCGCGCGCATGTCTGCCGGTCCTTGTCGCCTGTCCTTGGAATTTCTATATTGCAGACGGTCGCGTAAAGAAACCGCCCTTTCATCAAGCGCCTGGAGCACAACCATGCAGATCCCGCCGACAGTCACCGACCGCGCCTTTGCCCGGCTGGCCGAGATCGGCGCCGCGGAAAGCGGCCAGGCTCTGCGCGTGGCGGTCGAAGGGGGCGGGTGTTCGGGCTTCCAGTACGAGATCGCACTGGACGTGCCGGGCGATGACGACCTGGTGCTCGAAGGTCAGGGGCAGAAGGTCATCGTCGATGCCGTCTCGCTGCCGTTCCTGGAGAACGCGGTCATCGATTTCGCCGACGAGTTGATCGGCGCCCGCTTCGTGATCACCAACCCGAACGCCACATCCAGCTGCGGCTGCGGAACCTCTTTCTCTATCTGAAACAGGCCTCTACGGACGTAAAATTATCCATCGCATGAGGTTCCCAGCACCGCATCGGCCCTTGGGCCGACAGTGACGGCGGCGCGCGCGAAACTGGCGAAGAAACCGGCGAAACTCTCGCAACTGGCGCGCGCCTCGTTCAGAACGGCGGCGCTGCGCTCGCAGATGACGCCCTCGATCCGCGGTCGCATTACCTCCCAATCCGCGCTGCGCGCATCCTGCATCCGGTAGAGGCATTCCGAGATCTCGCGCAACGGGCTGGGTGGACGCAGCGGTCGACGGAAGGTCATGCGCCCGGGGGGCACGCTCTGCGCAAAGGCATCGCCTCCGGCCGCCGCGATTCCCCAGTTGCACACCAGGAACGCGTGATAGTCGTCGGGAAGGGCGCCCGTGGCACCGGTTTCGACGCGAAACCCGCGTGTTTCGCGCGCCAACCAGCGTTCCCAGATCCCCGGCGGCACCACGCCGGAATAGCGCATCGCGATGCAGATCTCGGCCAGGATGTCCGCATCCAGATCGAGATAGGCCAGAATCCCGGCATATTCGAGGCTGGTCAGCGCCTTGCGCGAGAGCTCCGGGTCGCGCCGCCCGTAATCGCTGAGATAGAAGACGAGATGGGTCAGTTCATAGCCCACCTTGCGGTTGGGCACCGCGAAGGTGGCGGGACGGCCTAGAAACCGGCGCACCCGCGCCTCCAGACCCGTATCCCAGGCCAGAGGGTCGAGGCCGCGCCGCCGCATCAGCCGACGCGCCTCGAGCCGTTGCAGGTCGGAGAGCTCGGCCTCGGCCAGGCCCTCGCGCACGGCGTACCGGGCCAGCGCTTCGGATTTCGCCCCGGCGAGCCCCAGATCTTCGAGGTCGAGACAGATCGACAGCACGAAGCGGTAATACTGCGGGAAGAAGGTGAGATACGCCTCGATCCGCTCATAGAAATCGTGGTGCGGGGCCAGCGCCGCCGGATCAAGCCGTGCGCCAGTGCATTCGAGGATGTTCAGCAGCTCGGCGTTTTCCTTCAGCCAGAACACATCCTCCGGCCCGCGGCGATGGTGGGCAAAGGCGTCGATCATGGCGGCGCGGGGGTCCGCGCCGCCCTGCCCCCGGACCGGGGCGTTCAGGCGGATCACATTCGACATGGGGGTTGCTCCCTCTTCTTCAGACTGTGCCGACCGATCGCCCCGATCCGGACGTCTCCAAGCCCTTGGGTGGGCTCAGCTGCCTGATGAAAAGAGACCGGTCTGCGCGCCGAGTACCGTCGCGCGGCCCTGGAACGGTGCGGATCCGGACGAGAACATCCCGGTATCCGTGCCGGCGAGTGCATCGTCCGTCATCATCGGCGTCGAGCCGGAGGAGAACATCTCGACCAGATCGCCGTCCAGCATCGCGCCGTGTGTCGCCGGTCCGGAGCCCGATGAGAACATGGACGTACCGTCGCCGTCGAGCAGGCTGGTCCCGGACGAGTCTGCAGCGACCGGGAGGAAATTAACCTTTCGTTGAGCATTCATGGATAGGAACCTCTGATCTGATGGTGTTGGCTACAGAGGCAATGATACACTTTTAGAGGTTTTAATAAATGATTCATTCTGCTTTAGGTTGTTTTTCTTGCTGACGCACATGAAGAATTTCTGGCAATCGCCTGACATATAATCACTCCCCGGACCTTGGCCCAATCCGGACCGGCTCCGATCAAACCCCCGAACGCCGATCCCCAGCGCAAGAAGTTGACGCATACTGCCGTGCAATCCGCGTCCCACCCCGAATCGGTTCACCCCGGCCCGGCGCATACCGGGCTGACCGCTTGCCGCGCGCCATCAAATGACCGATAGGTCTTCTGTCAGAGCGCCTCCTCATCCGCAAGCTCCGGAGAACCAGATGAAGATCGCCACGTTCAACATCAACGGCATCAAGGCCCGGGCGCCGGCGCTGCTGGCCTGGCTTCGGGACGCGCAACCGGACGTGGTGCTGCTGCAGGAGATCAAGTCTGTCGACGAGGCTTTTCCGCGCCAGGAGTTCGAGGATCTGGGCTATGCCGTCGAGACCCATGGCCAGAAATCCTTCAACGGCGTGGCGATCCTGTCGAAACTGCCCCTCGAGGATGTCGTGCGCGGGTTGCCGGGCGACGCGGACGACACCCAGGCCCGGTGGATCGAGGCGACCGTCGTCGGCCGCCGGGCGCTGCGGCTCTGCGGGCTCTACCTGCCCAACGGAAATCCGGCGCCCGGGCCGAAATACGACTACAAACTGGCCTGGATGGAGCGCCTGCATGCCCGCGCCGGCGACCTGATCGCGGCTGAGGAGCCGGCGCTGATGGCCGGCGATTTCAACGTCATCCCGCAGGCCGAGGACGCCAGGCGCCCCGAGGCCTGGGCGCAGGACGCGCTCTATCTGCCGCAGACCCGCGCCGCGTTTCGCCGGATCCTGCATCTCGGCTTCACCGACGCGTTCCGCGCCAGGGTCCAGGGGCCGGGCCACTACAGTTTCTGGGACTACCAGGCCGGGGCCTGGAACCGCAACGACGGCATCCGGATCGACCACCTCCTGCTGACCCCGCAATGCGCCGACCTGCTGGTCGATTGCCGCATCGACGCCGAGATCCGCGGCCACGAGAAACCCTCGGACCACGTCCCGGTCAGGGTCGAGCTGGACATCTGACCGGCTTCGCGGACCCGCCCTAGCCGGCGGTCACGTCGT
Source organism: Sedimentitalea sp. (assembly GCA_020441165.1). Lineage (GTDB taxonomy): Bacteria > Pseudomonadota > Alphaproteobacteria > Rhodobacterales > Rhodobacteraceae > JAGRMU01. The sequence goes on along the minus strand of JAGRMU010000161.1, from coordinate 2,350 downwards.
GGCCGTAAAGCCAGTCGAACCGGCGCACCATCCGCTCGGGCGCCAGCCGCCCGCCGAGGCGCAGGGCCAGATGCGCCGCCCCGCGCAACGGGCCGCTGCGCAGGTGGTATTTCCAGGCATTGCCGTTGGCGGCACCGATCACCCGCTCTGCCCGGTCGCGGCGCAGTGCCTGATAGCGCGCCAGGGCCTGATCGCGGTCCGCCTCCGCCGCCAGGCAATCGGCCAGCACCCAGGCGTCCTCGAGCGCCAGGTTGGCGCCCTGTGCCAGGAAGGGCAGCGTCGGATGCGCGGCATCGCCCAGGATCGCGACGCCGCCGCGCTGCCAGACGGGGGCCACCGGATGCCGGAAGAGCCCCCAGAGCCCGACCTCGGACACCTCGGCAAGCAGGGTCCGCGCGCTGCCGGTGAACTCCGCGAAGGCCGCCCTGAGATTGTCCGGATCGTCCCTGTGGCTCCAGCCTTCTTCGGCCCAGGCGGCACGCTCCTGCACCGCCACCAGGTTGACCGAGGCACCGCCGCGCAGGGGATAGCTGACCAGATGGCGTCCCGGCCCCATGTGCACCTGCGCCTCGGCTGGCATCCGGGTCACGTTGGGCACCACCGCGCGCCACGCGACCTGTCCCGTGAAACGCGGGCGATCCGCGCCGTTCAGCGCCGCGCGGGCCCTGGAATGCAATCCGTCGGCCCCGATCACCAGGTCGGCATGGACTTGCGCGCCGTTGCCGAGGTGCAGGAACGGCCGCTCGCCATTGCCGGGCGCCACGCTTTCGACCTTCTGCAACAGCCGGACCTGCACCCCGGCCTCGCGCACCGCCTGCGCCAGAAGCTCGATGAGATCGGCGCGGTGCACGAAGAAATAGCGCTGCCCCGGCGCGAGGCGGGCCAGGTCGAGCCGGAGAACCTCGCGCGGATCTGCGTAATCGCGCAGCACAACGGCGCGCGCGCGCACCGCCTGGCGTGCCAGCGCGTGCTCCAGCCCAAGGGCGCGCAGCACGGCCAGCCCGTTGGGACTTATCTGAAGGCCCGCGCCGACCTCGGCGATCGCCTCGGCCTGTTCCAGCACCGTCACCTCGGCGCCGCGCCGGTGCAGGCAGAGCGCGGCGGCCAGCCCGCCGATGCCGGCGCCGATGACGGTGATCTTGCGGTCCTGAAGGGTCATGGGCGCCGGTGTAGCGCAATCGGACCGGAGCGGCAGGCCGAAATCGGCGCGCTCAATGTCGCAGGCGGGCGGGCCTTGTCGCCAGGGCCCGGTCCGCGCTCAGTCGTCGCGATGGACCTTCTCGCGGCGCTCGTGCCGTTCCTGGGCCTCGAGGCTCATCGTGGCGATCGGGCGGGCATCGAGGCGCTTGAGCGAGATCGGCTCGCCGGTTACCTCGCAATAGCCATATTCGCCATCCTCGATCCGGCGCAGCGCCGCGTCGATCTTGGCGACCAGCTTGCGCTGCCGGTCCCTCGTGCGCAGTTCCAGCGCCCGGTCGGTCTCCTCGCTGGCGCGGTCGGCGACATCGGGAATGTTGCGCGTGCTGTCCTGAAGACCCTCGATGGTGTCGCGGCTTCCGGCCAGCAATTCGTGCCTCCAGTTCAGCAGCTTGCGCCGGAAATATTCGAGCTGCCGATCGTTCATAAAAGGTTCGTCTTCCGCTGGTCGATAGTCCTCCGGCAGAATTGCGTCCCGCTTCATTTTGACCCCTTCGGATTGGCCAAGCGCTTCAGACAAAACGGTATCCTTGCATATCTGGCTCCTTGATGCCGCTGCGTTTATCTGAGGCCTTTCAGAATGTCACTACACAATAGGCTCAGCTTCGGGCTAAAAGCCCCGTCAAGCGGACCTGCCGGTGATCCAATCAGCAAAGGGTTGTAAAAGAATGAAATTCGAGGGTACCAGAGACTATGTTGCGACCGAGGATCTGACCATTGCGGTCAATGCCGCGGTCACGCTCGAGCGTCCGCTGCTGGTCAAGGGCGAGCCGGGCACCGGCAAGACCGAGCTGGCCCGCCAGGTCGCCGGGGCGCTGGGGCTGCGGATGATCGAATGGAACATCAAGTCGACCACCCGCGCCCAGCAGGGCCTCTACGAATACGACGCGGTCAGCCGGCTGCGCGACAGCCAGCTCGGCGAGGAGCGGGTGCATGACGTGCGCAACTACATCCGCAAGGGCAAGCTCTGGGACGCGTTCGAGGCGGACGAAAAGGTGGTGCTGCTGATCGACGAGATCGACAAGGCCGACATCGAGTTTCCCAACGACCTGCTGCAGGAGCTCGACCGCATGGAGTTCCACGTCTACGAGACCGGCGAGACCATCCGCGCCCGCCAGCGCCCCATCGTGATCATCACCTCGAACAACGAGAA
>JAGRMU010000015.1:2550-3775 GCA_020441165.1 Sedimentitalea sp. | reverse complement strand
CTTGTGCGGACGCTCGATGATCACCCGGCTGACGCCGGCCTGCTTGCATTCCTCGTTGATGAAATCGCGGATCCGGAGGTCTTCGAGCAGAAGATTCCCGTAATCCTTGGTGTCGGCATACCAGCGGCTGTCCCAGGTGCGGTTCACCTGCAGGCGCATGCCGATCGGATTGACCTTGTTACCCATCAGGCTTGCTCCTCGACTTGGCGAACTTTGATTGTCAGCTCGGAGAACGGCTTCATGATCTTGCCGAACCGGCCCCGCGCCCGCGGACGGCCGCGCTTGAGGGTCATGTTCTTGCCGACATAGGCCTCGGCGACGATCAGCTCGTCGACGTCCAGGTTGTGGTTGTTCTCGGCGTTGGCGATCGCCGATTGCAGGCACTTGCGCACGTCCTCGGCGATCCGCTTGTTCGAGAAGGTGAGATCGGTCAGCGCCTTCTCGACCTTCTTGCCGCGGATCATCGCGGCCACCAGGTTCAGCTTCTGCGGGCTGGTCCGAAGCATGCGCAGTTTCGCCATGGCTTCGTTGTCGGCCACGCGGCGGGGATTCTTGTCCTTGCTCATGGCTTACTTCCGCTTCGCTTTCTTGTCGGCGGCATGGCCGTGATAGGTCCGGGTCGGCGAATACTCGCCGAACTTCTGACCGATCATGTCCTCGCTGACGTTGACGGGGATGTGCTTGTGGCCGTTGTAGACGCCGAAGGTCAGGCCCACGAACTGGGGCAGGATCGTCGAGCGGCGCGACCAGATCTTGATCACTTCGTTGCGACCGCTTTCGCGGGCGGCTTCTGCCTTCTTCAACACGTACGCGTCGACAAAAGGGCCTTTCCAGACAGAGCGGGTCATGTTCAGCGCCCCTTCTTCTTGGCGTGACGCGAGCGGATGATCAGCTTGCTGGACGCCTTGTTGCGGTTGCGGGTCTTGGCGCCCTTGGTGGGCTTGCCCCAGGGCGTGACCGGGTGCCGGCCGCCCGAGGTGCGGCCCTCGCCGCCACCATGGGGGTGATCGATCGGGTTCATCACCACGCCGCGCACCGACGGGCGCACGCCCTTGTGGCGCATGCGGCCGGCCTTGCCGAAGTTCTGGTTCGAGTTGTCCGGGTTCGACACGGCGCCGACCGAAGCCATGCATTCCTGGCGCACCAGGCGCAGCTCGCCCGAGGACAGCCGGATCTGCGCATAGCCGCCGTCACGGCCCACGAACTGGGCATAGGTGCCGGCGGC
>JAGRMU010000015.1:0-2531 GCA_020441165.1 Sedimentitalea sp. | reverse complement strand
TGCCGGGCTTCATCTCGATGTTGTGCACGATGGTGCCGATCGGCATCCCCGAGAACGGCATCGCGTTGCCCGGCTTGATGTCGGCCTTGGCGCTGGCGACGATCTTGTCGCCCACCGCCAGGCGCTGCGGTGCCAGGATATAGGACTGCTCGCCATCCTCGTACTGGATCAGGGCGATGAACGCGGTCCGGTTGGGATCGTATTCAATGCGCGCGACCACCGCGGGCATGTCCAGCTTGCTGCGCTTGAAATCCACGATCCGGTAGAGGCGCTTGGCCCCCCCGCCCATGCGACGCATCGTGATCCGCCCGGCATTGTTCCGGCCGCCCGACTTGGTCAGACCCTCGGTGAGGGCCTTGACGGGGCGTCCTTTCCACAGCTCGGAACGGTCGATCAGCACCAGCCCGCGCTGGCCCGGCGTCGTCGGCTTGTACGACTTGAGTGCCATGCTTTCTGTCTTCCGTCTAGCTTCGGCGGTGTGACCCGCCGGTGTGTGTAGGGCGGGGTTCACCCCGCCGCTGGTTTCAAGGGCCCCGCAGGTCCCCGGTGAAATGGCGCAGCCCCGGAAGGATTCCGGGGCCGCGAAAGAGCCCCGTGCCTATTAGAGGCCGGTGGTCACGTCAATGGTGTTTCCCTCCTCGAGGGTCACATAGGCCTTCTTGACATCCTTGCGGGTGCCGGGCCGGCCGCGGAACTTCTTGGCCTTGCCCTTGGTGATGGTGGTGTTGACCGCCTTCACCTTGACCCCGAAGAGCGCCTCGACGGCCTCCTTGATCTGCGGCTTGTTGCTGGCCATCGCCACCTCGAACACCACCGCGCCATGCTCGGAGGACATGGTCGCCTTCTCGGTGATCACCGGCTTGCGGATCACGTCGTAATGCTCGGGCTTCGCGCTTGTCGCTGTCTTGCTCATTTCAGTCGCGCCTCCAGGGCTTCGACACCCGCCTTGGTGAGCACCAGAGTGTCACGCTTGAGGATGTCGTAGACGTTTGCGCCCATGCTGGGCAGGACATCGAGACCGGCGATGTTGCGGGCCGCCTTCAGGAAGCCCTCGTTCACCGTGGCCCCGTCGATGATCAGCGCCCGCTTCCAGCCCAGCTTGGCGACCTGCTTGGCCAGCGCCGAGGTCTTGCCCCCGGCCTCGGCCGCCTCGATCACCACCAGCTCGCCCGCCTTGGCCTTGGCCGACAGCGCGTGGCGCAGGCCCAGCTTGCGGAACTTCTTGGTCAGCTCGTGGCCATGGCTGCGCGGCACCGGACCCTTGTAGATCCCGCCCTTGCGGAAGATCGGCGCGTTGCGGTCGCCGTGGCGTGCGCCGCCGGTGCCCTTCTGGCGATAGATCTTCTTGGTCGAATAGCTGGTTTCCGAGCGGGTCTTGACCTTGTGGGTCCCCTGCTGCGCGTTGTTGCGCTGCCAGCGGACCACCCGGTGCAGGATGTCGGCGCGCGGCTCGAGCCCGAAGAGATCGGCATCGAGCTCGATGTCGCCGGCCTTGCCGCCGTCCAGATTGATGACGTCGAGTTTCATTCCTCGCCTTCCTTCTTCTCGGCCTCGATGGACGCCTCGGCGGCCTTCAGCGCGGCCTCCTCGGCGGCGGCCTGCTCCTCGGCGAGCCGCTTGGCCTCGGCCTCGGCCTCGGCGGCGGCGGCCTCGGCGGCAGCCTCGGCAGCCTTCGCGGCCTCCTCGGCATGCGACTTCAGCGCCGCGGGCAGAATCACGTTCTCGGGCAGCGGCTTCTTGACCGCGTCCTTGACCGTCACCCAGCCGCCCTTGGAGCCGGGCACCGCGCCCTTGACCATGATCAGGCCGCGATCGGCATCGGTGCGCACCACGACGAGGTTCTGGGTGGTCACCCGGGCGGCGCCCATGTGACCGGCCATCTTCTTGCCCTTGAACACCTTGCCCGGATCCTGGCACTGGCCGGTGGAGCCGTGGCTGCGGTGGCTGATCGACACGCCGTGCGAGGCGCGCAGGCCGCCGAAATTGTGCCGCTTCATGGCCCCGGCAAAGCCCTTGCCGATCGAGGTGCCGGCCACGTCCACGAACTGGCCCTCGAAATAGTGGTTGGCGGTGATCTCCTCGCCGACGCCGATCAGGTTCTCGGGATCGACGCGGAACTCGGCGATCTTCCGCTTCGGCTCGACCGAGGCGGCGGCGAAATGGCCGCGCATGGCCTGGCTGGTCCGCTTGGCGCGGGCGGTGCCGGCGCCGAGCTGGACGGCGGTATAGCCATCCTTCTCGGCCGTGCGCTGCGCCACGACCTGCAGCTTGTCCAGCTGCAGCACGGTCACCGGGATCTGCCGGCCGTCTTCCATGAACAGCCGGGTCATCCCGACCTTCTTTGCGATTACACCAGAGCGCAACATGTCAGTGTCCTCCCCGGCCTCAGGATTGCAGCTTGATCTCGACATCCACGCCGGCGGCGAGGTCGAGCTTCATCAGCGCGTCCACCGTCTGCGGGGTCGGATCGACGATGTCGAGCAGCCGCTTGTGGGTGCGGATCTCGAACTGGTCGCGGGATTTCTTGTCGA
>JAGRMU010000641.1 GCA_020441165.1 Sedimentitalea sp. | reverse complement strand
CTGCCGCGCGGACCGGCGCGGGGCGTGCTGCTGCTGGCCGTGCCCGCCCTGGCCGCGGTCCAGGTCTTCACGCTGCCCTTCGGCAACCTGATGCCCGCCGAATTCTTCGGCTTCCCGCTCGAGCTGATGCGGGTCGACAAGCTGGCCCGCGTCTTCGCGCTGATCTTCTGCATCGCGGCCTTCCTCGGCAATCTCTATGCCTGGCACCTTCGCGATACCGTGCAGCAGGTCGCCGCCCTGCTCTACGCCGGGGCGGCCATCGGTGCGGTCTTTGCCGGCGATCTGATCACCCTCTTCTTCTACTGGGAAGGCACGGCGATCACGTCGGTCTTCCTGATCTGGGCGCGGCGCACGACCGGCGCATACTACACCGGCATGCGCTATTTGATCATCCAGATCGGCTCGGGGGTGATCCTACTGGCGGGGGTGATCCTGCTCTATGCCGAGACCGGCAACATCGCCTTCGAGCGGATGGTTCTGGGCTCGCCCGCCACCTGGCTGATCTTCGTCGCCTTCGGGATCAAGTGCGCCTTTCCGCTCCTGCACAACTGGCTGCAGGACGGCTATCCGGCGGCGACGGTCACCGGCACGGTGATCCTGTCGGCCTTTACCACGAAGCTGGCGGTCTATGCGCTGGCGCGCGGCTTCGCGGGCACCGAGATCCTGATCTATATCGGCGCGATCATGACCCTCTTCCCGATCTTCTACGCGGTGATCGAGAACGACCTGCGCCGGGTGCTGGCCTACAGCCTCAACAACCAGCTGGGCTTTATGGTGGTCGGCATCGGCATCGGCACCGAGTTGTCGCTGAACGGTACCGCCGCCCATGCCTTCGCCCATATCCTCTACAAGGCGCTGCTGTTCATGAGCGTAGGCGCGGTGCTGTTCCGTACCGGCACCGCCAAGGGGTCCGAGTTGGGCGGGCTCTATAAGACGATGCCGCTGACGATGATCTTCTGCGTGATCGGGGCCGCGTCGATCTCGGCCTTTCCCCTGTTCTCGGGCTTCGTGACCAAGTCGCTGATCCTCTCGGCCGCGGCCAAGGAGCATTACTACGTCATCTGGGGTATCCTGCTCTTCGCCTCGGCCGGGGTGTTCCACCATTCGGGCATCAAGATCCCCTATTTCGCCTTCTTCGCCCATGACAGCGGCCTGCGCCCGAAGGAGGCGCCGTGGAACATGCTGCTCGCGATGGGCATCGCGTCCTTCCTGTGCATCGCCATCGGGGTCTACCCCGCGCCGCTCTACGCGCTGCTGCCCTTCGAGGTGAGCTATGACAGCTACACCACCACCCATGTCATCACCCAGCTGCAGCTTCTGTTCTTCTCGGCGCTGGCCTTCACGGTGCTGATGCGGACCGGCATCTACCCGCCGGAGCTCAAGTCGGTGAACCTCGACAGCGACTGGACCTACCGGAGGATGCTGCCCATGTTGTTTGCCCAGCTCTCGCGACCGCTGGGCGCGCTCTGGCACGGGCTGGGAGATCTGCAGCGGCGCTGGGTCTCGGGTGTCATCACCCGGCTCTATCACACTTACGGGCCGCAGGGGCGCACCTCGCAGTTCTGGCCGACCGGGGCGTTGGTGATGTGGATCGAGGTTCTGCTCGGCGTCGCGCTGGTGGTGAATTACGTCTCTTAGCGCGAGGCGCCGCGT
>JAGRMU010000160.1 GCA_020441165.1 Sedimentitalea sp. | reverse complement strand
ATTTCGACGGGTTCGGCCTCCGGTGCTGCGGTCGGAGGCTTTTTTTTGGGTGGTGCGGCGGCCACGGAGATCTACACTGTTGCCCGGCACGTCGGCTCTTCGGAGAGGGCGCTGCGACCGCCGTGCCGGGCGCGCAGGCTGATCACGCCGGGCGCGGCGCCCGGGGCCACGGTCAGCAGGCTGACGAAGCTGCCGGCGTCATCGGCGGTCACCGTCGCCTGGTCGACATCGTCCAGCACCACGGTGACCTCGCTGCCCGGCTCGGCCCGCCCGGCGATCACCGCCGCCCCGTCCGGATCGACGCGCACCACGTCGAAGACCGGCGCGGCCATGCCACTCTGCGGGCCGGTCTCAGGCGCGGTGCTGTCTTCGGAGGAGGTTGCCTCCGTACCTGCAGACACGCCGGCATCGGGCGCGGCAGCGGTTTCAGGCTCGGCGTCGGAGCCGATTCCCGGCGCAGCGGCCTCTTGGGCCTTGGGCTCGGCAACCTCCGCAGGTTCGGCGTCCCCCATCGCCTCTCCCTCCGGCAGCACCTCCGCATCCGGCGGCACCGCACTCACCTCCGGCGGCGCGGCGTCGCGGCCCATCAGGACCACTCCGAGCGCCCCGGCGGCGAGAACCATTGCTGCGACCGCGACCCAGACCAGAGAGCCCGATCCACCGATCCCGGCCTTCGAGGACATCGCCCGCCATCCTTTCCACACGCACGCTGTTGAGCCAGCCCGACATCAGGTCTATCACGGGCCGCAACCGTTTTCCCCGCCAGCGCGCGAAAGGCCGATCATGACCCGAAAATCCGTCTGTGTGTATTGCGGATCGCGCGCCGGGGCAATCCCGGCCTATGCGCGGGACGCGAAGGCCCTGGGCGCGGCCCTGGCCGGCGAGGGCTGGCGCCTGGTCTACGGGGCGGGCGACGTAGGCCTGATGGGCGAGACCGCGCGCGCCGCGCAGGCGGCCGGGGGCGAAACCTTCGGCGTGATCCCGGTGCACCTGGTGCCGCACGAGGCCGGGCGGAGCGAGCCGGGCCGCTATGTGGTCACCGAGACCATGCACGAGCGCAAGAAGGTGATGATCATGAACGCCGATGCGGTGGTGATGCTGCCCGGCGGCGCGGGGTCGCTCGACGAGCTTTTCGAGGCGCTGACCTGGCGGCAACTGGGCCTGCACGCCAAACCGATCCTGGTGCTGAACAGCGCCGGCTTCTGGACGCCGCTCCGGACGCTGATCGACCACGTGATCGACCAGGGCTTCGCTGAGCCCTCGCTGGGCGCATTTCTCACCTGGGTCGACACGCCCGAGGACGCCATCGAAGCACTGCGCATAGCCCTCGCGTGAAACGCGAGGCTAGAGCGCCGCGAGATCGTCCTTGAGAAGCGCTTCGATCTTGTCCAGCGGATGGCCGGTCAGGGTCTTCGGGATCTCCGCGATCACCTTGTCGGCGACCTCCTTGTGCAGGGCCTGTCGCAACTCGCCCAGGGTCTTGGGCGGCGCCACCAGCACCAGCCGCTCGAAGGCGCCCTTGTGGGCCTGCTCATAGAGATGCTCGGCCAGCTCGTCCGCGAACCTTTCCTTGGCCAACTCGTGCCAGTCGGTGTCCGCGACGGCCGATCGATGGACGCTCGGGCCATCGTTGAAGCGGCCCGGCCGGTTGGCCGCCTGCTCGCGCGTCGGCGGGTTGTCTTGCGTGTCCTTTCGGATCACCTGCAGATGCGGGTCCTGCGCGTCGTCGACGTTGCGCGTAAAGAGCGCCTTCTCGCCATCGGCGATTAGCACCCAGGTGCCGTGCCTGAGGCGGGTCATTCCGCGTCTCCTTGGTCGCGTTCCAGCGACTTCGTGACCCGGGTCTTGCCGGCGGGCCGCTCCCCGACGCGTTTCAACTCGTCGCGCGAGGCGATATCGCGCTGCAGGGTTCCGCCGCTGCGGCCCTGCCCCGAAACCGCACCGCTTTCACCCAGCACCTTTTCGCTGTCCCGGCTGCCATCCTTCGATCTCTGACGCTCTGTCATCTCACTCTCCGTTCGTTGTCCTGACGTCGGGACCAACGCGCCAGAGAGCCCGCTGTTCCACTTCGACGGCCAAGCAAACGGCCCCGCCTCGTACCGGAGGCGGGGCCGCGCATTCGGACCGGTTACTGAGACGAGGGCGCCCCTCAGGTCTTGGACAAGCGCTCCGCCACGTTCTCCCAGTTGACCAGGTGATCGAGGAAATTCTTCAGGTAATCCGGGCGCTTGTTGCGGAAATCGATGTAATAGGAATGCTCCCACACATCGCAGCCCAGAAGCGCCGTCTGCCCGAAGCAGAGCGGGTTGACGCCGTTCTCGGTCTTGGTGACCTTCAGCGTCCCGTCCTTCTCGGCCACCAGCCAGGCCCAGCCCGAGCCGAACTGCCCGGCACCGGCGGCGCTGAACTTGGACTTGAACTCGTCGACCGAGCCGAAGGCGTCCTTGAGGCGGCTTTCCAGCTCGCCCGGCATCTTCACCAGGTTCGGGCTCATCATCTCCCAGAACTGGTTGTGGTTCCACAGCTGGCTGATGTTGTTGAAGATCCCCGACTGCGCGACCGCCGACTTGTCATAGGTGCCGGTGATGATCTCTTCGAGCGACTTGCCCGCCCATTCGGTGCCTTCGATCAGCTTGTTGCCGTTGTCGACATAGGCCTTGTGGTGCAGATCGTGATGGTATTCGAGGGTTTCCCTCGACATCCCCTTGGATGCGAGCGCGTCATGTGCATAAGGAAGGTCCGGTAATTCAAAAGCCATCTTGGCCCCCTGTTTCTTGGTGTTGCCGATGCTTGGTTACATGCGGCCCGGACCCCGGCAGGTCAAGGGGCGCCCGGCGACAGGAGGCGACCGCTTGCTCACCAAGGCCCGCAAGATGTTCTACCGCGCGCGCGGCTTCTGTCAGGGCACCCTGGCCGGAGAGCCCTTCCGCCTCGACCCCTACCACAGCAAGTTCTGGCGCAAGGCGAGCGCGGGCGACTGGGAGCCCGAGACCTTCGCCGCGTTGGCCGCACATCTGGACAAGGGGCGCGATTATCTCGACATCGGCGCCTGGATCGGGCCGACGGTGCTCTATGCCGCGCGCAAGGCCCGGCACGTGTGGTGTTTCGAGCCCGACCCCACTGCCTTCCGGGCGCTCAGCTGGAACCTCGAGCTGAACGGGATCGAGAATGTCAGCGCCTTCGCCGCCGCCCTTTCCGACCGGGTCGGGGTGGCGCGGATCGCCAGTTTCCGGGGCGAGCGCGGCGACAGCATGTCGAGCCTGCTGAACGCAGCGGGCACGGCAGGATCGGATGTGCTGACCCTCGGCTGGGAGGATTTCGCCGGATCGGTGGACCTGGGCGGCGTCAGACTGGTGAAGATCGACATCGAGGGGGCCGAGTTCGACGTGCTGCCGCACATGATCCCCTGGCTGAAAGCGCAGCGCCCGGCGCTGCTGCTCTCGACCCATGCGCCCTACCTGGATCCGGCAGAGCGCGCGGCGCGCATGGGCGCCCTGGCCGCCTCGCTGGAGTTCTACGGCACCTGGACGGACAAGCGGCTGGAACCCGTCGGCCCGGAGCACCTGACCTCGGAGGATGCGCTGCAAGGGTTCGGAACCTACCTTCTCACCGGCTAGAACAAGTCGAGTCTCATCGGAACCGCGGCGCCCATACACAAGGGATCGCGCCTGACCCGAGGGTGAGCGCAATAGCGCCCGCGTCGCGCCCAAGGCGCGCGTTCCGCGCGACGGGGCGGGTCAGGCGCGATCCGGGGCTGCGCCCCGGAAAACCTGGGGAGGAACGAGTCAAAAGCAGCCTATCGTGCGCTAGACCGGCTCGGGCCGCGCGTGGAACCCGACCTCCGAGCCCGGCTGGGCCGCGACCTTGAGCACGTCGAACACGTACTGCGCGACCGAGCGGAAGCAGACGATGCGAAAGCTCTCGTCATCGTCCATCCAGAAGGCCACCGGCGCCTGCGCCATGCGGGTGCGGCGGAACATGCCGGGGGTGAAGGCGGCGGGCGCGAGATCCACCGGGCAGAGCTTGGCCAGCACTTCGCGCGCCGCAGGGCCCGACAGGCGGACCACCGCGCGCGCGTCCGAGACGTTCACCGCCAGTGCATGACTGCCGGCCAGCGCCGCCTGCATCTTTTCGAGCGCCTCCGCCACCGCGCCATAGGGGCAAAGCACCAAGAGCTCGTCCGGCGACATCCAGCACAGGCCCTTCTCGCCCGAGACATTGGCCTGGCGCTGATCCGGCACCCGGCGCACCCCCGAGGCGGCGGTCGCGGCGCTCTTGACCGCCTTGGCAGACAGATCGCCGCGCAGGGTGATCATGCCCTGCAGGCCGGTCTCCTCGATGCGGGCCAACCCGTCGAAGCTGGCGCCGTTCAGGGCGCTGACAGGTTCAAGCATTCTGTTTCTCCCCGTCCTTGTCGAAAAAGACCGGATCGACGATCCGGGCGTGGAAGGTGTTGCCCTCGGTGCCGGGGAATTCCAGCACCTCGCCCATCCGGTCCGGCCCGTGCAGCACCAGGCCCATGGCGATGCCCTTGTTCAGAGTGGGCGAGAAATAGGTCGAGGTGACGCGCCCTTGCGTGTTGCTCTGGCCGTTGGCATTGACCCCCGGCCCGATCGCATAGGCGCCGTCGGGCAGCACCGAGCCGTCGGTGGTCTCCAGCCCGACCAGCTTCCAGCGCTCGGGATCGGTCATGTGGCTGCGCGCCTGGGCGCGCTTGCCCAGGTAGTCGTCCTTCTTCTTCGAGATCGCCCAGTCCAGCCCCAGATCCTGCGGGATCACCGTCCCGTCGGTCTCGTCGCCGATCATGATGAAGCCCTTCTCGGCGCGCATCACGTGCAGCGCCTCGGTGCCATAGGGCATGACGCCGAGCGCGTGCCCGGCCGCCAGCAGCGCCGACCAGAAGGCCAGGCCCTGGCTGGCCGGCACTGCGATCTCGAAGCTCAGCTCGCCCGAGAAGGAGATGCGGAAGACGCGGGCATCGAACTCGCCGATCCGGCCCTCGGACCAGCCCATGAACGGCAGCGCCTCGGCGCCCAGGTCCATGCCGCCGAGCTTTTCCAGCAGCTGCCGCGCCTTGGGACCGACCACCGCCACTTGCGCGTATTGTTCGGTGACGTTCGCCACGAAGACCTTCCAGTCCCACCATTCGGTCTGCAGCCATTCTTCCATGTGAGCATGGATGCGTTCGGCGCCGCCGGTGGTGGTGTGGCAGAGGAAGGTGTCCTCATCGAGCCGGGCCACCACGCCATCGTCGATCAGAAAGCCGTTCTCCGAGCACATCAGCCCATAGCGGCAACGTCCCGGCTTCAGCGTGGACATCATGTTGGTGTAGAGCATGTCGAGGAAGCGCCCCGCGTCGGGGCCCTTGACGATCAGCTTTCCGAGAGTCGAGGCATCGAGCAAACCAACGGCTTGCCGGGTGTTCCTCACCTCGCGGTTCACCGCGTCGTGCACGCTTTCGCCGGTGCGCGGATAGGCGTAGGGGCGGCGCCACTGGCCGACCGGCTCCCACTCCGCGCCATGCTCGGCATGCCAGCCATGCATCGGGGTGCGGCGCAGGGGCTGGAACACCGCGCCGCGCGCCTCGCCGGCGATGGCGCCCATCGAGATCGGCGTGTAGGGCGGGCGAAAGGTGGTGGTGCCCACCGCCGGGATCGCCGCGCCAAGCGCCTGAGAAAGCGTCGCCAGGCCGTTGATGTTGCTCAGCTTCCCCTGGTCCGTGGCCATCCCCAGCGTGGTGTAGCGCTTGGTGTGCTCGACGCTCTCGTAGCCCTCGCGCGCGGCCAGCTGGACATCGGTCACCTTGACGTCGTTCTGATAGTCCAGCCAGGTCTTGGCGCGCAGCCGTACCCCCGCCTCGCGCGGCATCAGCCAGACCGGTTCGAGCGGGGCCTCCGTGGCATCCTCGGCCTGCGGCGTGCGGGTGCGTTTGGGCTTGAACCCGGCGGCCTGGGCAGCGCTCTTGCCCGCCTCGTTGGCATCGCGCAGCACCCCGGCCAGGCTCAGCGCGCCCGAGGCGCTGCCGGCGGTGGTAACGAAGCCCTTGCCGCCGGCGCCGGTCGGCGGGCGTTGCGGGTCGGGACGGAAATGCGCCTGCGCCTCGTCCCAGAGCAGCTTGCCGCCGCAATGGGACCACAGGTGCACCACCGGCGACCAGCCACCCGACATCGCCACCGCGTCGCACTCGACCGCCTCGAGCGCGCCGCCCTGCCCGTTCTGGGCGCAGATCTGCACCTTGTGCACCCGCTTGCCGCCCGAGACCTTGCCGATGGCGCGGCCGCAATCGATGCGGATGCCAAGCGCGCGCGCCTCGTTCATCAGCGCGCCGCCGCCGGTGTCGCGCGCATCGAGAATGCGCAGCACGTCAAGCCCGGCCTGCCGCAGCGTGATCGCCGTGCGATAGGCGTCGTCGTTGTTGGTGGCGACGATGATGCGCTTGCCCGGCGCCACGCCGAAATTGACCGCGTAATCGCGCATCGCCCCGGCCAGCATCACGCCGGGCACGTCGTTGCCGGCAAAGCTCAGCGGGCGCTCAATGGCGCCGGTGGCGCTGATCACCTGCGCCGCGCGGATCCGCCACAGCCGGTGGCGCGGCCCCGGCTGGGTCGGGGCGTGGTCGGTGAGCCGCTCGTAGCCCAGCACATAGCCGTGGTCATAGACCCCGGCGGCCATGGTGCGGCTGCGCAGGGTGACGTTCTCCATGGCGCCGAGCTCGTCCAGCAGCGCCGCGACGAATTCCTCGACCGGCGCGCCGCCGACGCTGCCGCCATCCACCGGCGCGCGCCCGCCCCAATGGGCGGTCTGCTCCAGCACCAGTACCCTCGCGCCCGACTGCGCCGCCGATTTCGCGGCCTGCAAGCCGGCCACCCCGCCGCCGATCACCAGCACGTCGGTGAAGGCATAGAAGTGCTCGTAGGTGTCCGAGTCGCGCTCGGTCGGTACCTTGCCGAGACCGGCGGACTGGCGAATGAACGGCTCGTAGACATGCTTCCAGAAGCCGCGCGGATACATGAACATCTTGTAGTAGAAGCCCGCCGGCAGGAAACGCGAGAGGTATGTATTCACAGCGCCGATGTCGAACTCGAGGCTCGGCCAGTGGTTCTGCGAGATCGCCTCCAGCCCGTCGAAAAGCTCGGTGGTGGTGGCGCGCTGGTTCGGCTCGAACCGGGCGCCGGAGCCCAGACCGACCAGGGCGTTGGGCTCTTCGGCGCCCGAGGCGACCAGCCCGCGTGGCCGGTGATACTTGAAGGACCGGCCGATCATCAGCTGGTCGTTGGCCAGGAGCGCCGAGGCCAGCGTGTCGCCGGGATGGCCGATCATCGCCTTGCCGTTGAAGGTGAACCCCAGCGTCGCCGAGCGGTCGATCAGGCGGCCGTGATTTGCAAGACGGGTGCTCATGAACGGGCCCTTTCGGATGGGAGGCGGCGACGCCTACGGCAGAGTCAATCGTGAAAACAAAGGCTTTCATGGCGTCAGTCCAGCGTCCAGCCGGGGCGGCGCGCTTCGATGGCGGCCAGGATCGGCTTCGGCGGCCCCTCGGTCTGCGCCGGATAGGTGCCGAACACCTCCAGCGTGACCGTGTCGCGGGCGGCGTGGAACCACTTGCCGCAGCCATGGGCATGGCGCCAGCGCTCGAAATGCACGCCGCGCGGGTTCTTGCGGGCGAAGAGATAGCCGTGGAACTCGTCGTCGCTCGAGCCCGGCCCGTGGCGTTTCAGATGCGCCTCGCCGCCGGCGGCCAGCTCGGTCTCGTCGGCATCGACGCCGCAATAGGGGCAATTGAGGATCAGCATGGGAAACCCCGCATCTTGAAGGTCGGTATCACGTCGGTATCACGTCGGTATTGCGTCGGTGCCGAGGCGCATCGGATTTCGGCGGCTGGCTGGCGGCATGGGCCAGCGACAGCTCGGTCAGCGCGGCGCGGGTCGCGGCATCGTCGAAGCCGCCCGCGTCCAGCTCCACCAGCCCGCCCATCTTGCGCCCGGTGAAGGCCAGCGGCGCGGCCCCCAGCGCCAGCGCCGTCTCCATCTGCGCCTTGCCTGGGCGATACATGGCCCCCGCCCTCATCACCCCGCAGACCATGTGACCGTGCAGCAGGAAGCACAACCCGCCGAACATCTTCATCTCGGACAGGCCCGGCTCGACCCCCAGGTCGGCGCGCATGGTTTCTGCCATGGCTTCAGAATAGGCCATGGCGCCCTCCCGGCCGTGTCTGCGCGGCCTCGGTCAATGCGCCACCCCTGCCGCGACGCTTTCGTCGATGAAGCGGCCCTCCTTGAAACGGTCGAGCGAGAAGGCCTCGGTCAGCGGCGAGTGGCCCCTGGCCATCAGCTCGGCCATGCCCCAGCCCGAGCCGGGGATCGCCTTGAAGCCCCCCGTCCCCCAGCCGCAATTGACGAAACAGCCCTCCAGCGGGGTTTTCGACAGGATCGGCGAGCGGTCGCCGGTCATGTCGACGATGCCGCCCCATTGCCGCAGCATCTTGAGGCGCGAGATCATCGGGAAGGTCTCGATCAGGGCGCGCACGGTTTCCTCGACATGGTGGAAGCTGCCGCGCTGGGTATAGTTGTTGAAGCCGTCGGTGCCGCCGCCGATCACCATCTCGCCCTTGTCGGACTGGCTCATGTAGCCGTGCACGGTGTTGGCCATCACCACCACGTCCATGCAGGGCTTGATCGGTTCCGAGACCAGCGCCTGCAGCGCCAGCGACTCGATGGGCAGGCGGAAGCCGGCCATCTCGGCCAGCTGGCCGGAATGGCCCGCCACCACCAGCCCCAGCTTGTCGCAGCCGATGGCGCCGCGGCTGGTCTCGACGCCCACAACACGGCCCGCCTCGCTGCGCACGCCGGTGACCTCGCATTTCTGGATGATGTGCATGCCCATGTCCGAGCAGGCCCGCGCATAGCCCCAGGCCACCGCGTCGTGCCGCGCGGTGCCGCCGCGCGCCTGGTAGAGCCCGCCCAGCACCGGGTAGCGCGGCCCGTCGAGGCTGATGATCGGCAGCAGCTCCTTGACCCGCTTGGGGGTGATGAACTCGGTCTTGACCCCCTGCAGGGCGTTGGCATGGGCGGTGCGCTGATAGCCGCGCACCTCGTGCTGGGTCTGGGCCAGCATGATCACCCCGCGCGGCGAGAACATCAGGTTGTAGTTCAGCTCCTGGCTGAGATCCTCGTAGAGGCTGCGGGATTTCTCGTAGATCGCGGCCGAGGGGTCCTGCAGGTAGTTCGAGCGGATGATGGTGGTGTTGCGCCCGGTATTGCCGCCGCCCAGCCA
>JAGRMU010000159.1 GCA_020441165.1 Sedimentitalea sp. | reverse complement strand
GCCAGGCGATGATCGCGGTGCACAACATGACCCGCGCCGAGCGCACGATCTTCCAGCGCGAGGCGCAGATGGTGTTCCAGGATCCCTATTCGTCGCTCAGCCCGCGGATGCGCGTCCTCGGCGCGCTGACCGAGCCGCTGGAGATCCACGGCATCGGCACCCCTTCGGAGCGGCGGGACCGCGCCGCCGAGAGCCTGCGCCGCGTCGGGCTGAACCCGGACATGCTGCAACGCTATCCCCATGCCTTTTCGGGCGGCCAGCGCCAGCGCCTGTCCATCGCTCGCGCCCTGACGCTGGATCCGACGCTGCTGGTCTGCGACGAGCCGACCTCGGCGCTGGACGTGAGCGTGCAGGAGCAGATCCTGACCCTGCTGGAAGAGATCCGCGACCGGATGAACCTGAGCTATCTCTTCATCAGCCACGACCTTGCGGTGGTCGCGCGGATCGCCGACGAGGTGGCGGTGATGCGGCAGGGGCTGGTGGTCGAGCAGGCCCCGCCCGAGACGCTGTTCTACAACCCCCGCCATCCCTATACCAAGGCGCTGATCGCGGCGCAGCCCGAGCCAGACCTTTCCCGCCCCATCGATCTGAAGCTGGTGGCGCAGGGCGCCGGCGCCCCCGAAACCTGGCCCGAGGCCTTCCGTTTCTCGGGCACCGTGATACCCTCGCTCACGCAACTGGAACCCGGTCACAAGGTACGCTGCCATGTCTGATGCCCCCCGCCTCATCCTCAAGGCCCTGACGATCCTCGCGGTCGGGTTGGCGGCGCTGGCGGCGCGGGCCGACGAGACGCCGCCGCTGCCCGCCCTTCAGGAAAGCAGCTTCTGGCAGGCCGAGGTCGACAGCGGCGACATGCCGCCCGTCGCCGAGCGCCTGCCCGAGGTGCCGCTGGTGGTCGATCTGGCCGCCAAGGGCCGCACCCTCGGTCATCAAGGCGGCACCCTGCGCACCATGGTCACCCGCGACCGCGACATCCGCATGATGGTGGTCTACGGCTATGCGCGACTGGTCGGCTACAACGAGGACTACGTGCTGACCCCAGACATCCTGCGCGCCGTGGACAACGAGGACGACAAGGTCTTCACCCTGCACCTGCGGCCCGGGCACCGCTGGTCGGACGGCTCGCCCTTCACCTCGGCCGATTTCGACTACTGGTGGAACGACGTGGCCAACAACGAGGCGCTCAGCCCCTCGGGTCCGCCCGATTTCCTGCGCATCGAGGGCGAACTGCCCACCGTCACCTTCCCCGACGAGACCACCGTGGTCTTCGCCTGGGAGAACCGCAACCCGGCCTTCCTGCAGGCCCTGGCCCAGGCCCGCCCGCCCTTCATCTACCGGCCGGCGGCCTATCTCAAGCAGTTCCACGAGAAATATGCCGATCCCGCGGCGCTGGCCGCCGCGGTCGACGACGCCCGCGTGAAAAGCTGGGCGGCGCTGCACAACAAGCTCGACAACATGTACAATTTCGACAACCCGGACCTGCCGACCCTGCAGCCCTGGATCAATGCCAGCGCCGGCAAGAAGATCCGGCACCTCTTCGTGCGCAACCCCTATTACCACCGCATCGACACCGCCGGCGTCCAGCTGCCCTATATCGACGTGGTCGAGATGGAGATCGTCGCGGGCGGGCTGATCGCCGCCAAGGCCAATGCCGGCGAATCCGATCTGCAGGCCCGCGGGCTCGATTTCCGCGACATCTCGATCCTGCGCAAGGGCGAGGCCGATGGCGGCAACTACGTCACCTATCTCTGGGCCAACGGCGTCGCGTCGCAGATCGCGATCTATCCCAACCTCAACTACAACGACGAGGCTTGGCGTGCTGTGCTGCGCGACGTGAACGTGCGCCGGGCGCTGAGCCTCGCCATTGACCGCGAGGCGATCAACCAGGCGCTCTATTTCCGCATGGCCAAGCCCGGCGCGATGACGGTGCTGCCCTCCAGCCCGTTCTTCTCGCAGGAGAACCGCGATGCCTGGGCCGCGTTCGATCCCGAACAGGCCAATGCGCTGCTGGACGCCGCCGGCCTCGATCAGCGCGGCCGCGACGGCATTCGCCTGCTACCCGACGGGCGCCCGATGGAGGTGGTGATCGAAACCGCCGGCGAGCGTCAGGAGGTCGAGAACGCCCTGCAGATCATCACCGACAACTGGCGCGATGTCGGCGTCAAGCTGGTGATGCGGCCGCTCGACCGCGACATCCTGCGCAACCGGGTCTTCGCCGGCACCTCGATGGCCTCGGTCTGGTTCGGCTGGGACAACGGCATCCCGCAGGTCTATACCTCGCCCGACTACCTCGCGCCGCGCCAGCAGGAGTTCTTTTCCTGGCCGAAATGGGGCCAGTATTTCCAGACCGGCGGCGAGGTCGGCGAGGCGCCCGACCTGCCCGAGGCGCAGCGCCTGA